>NZ_JADEXH010000020.1:0-97602 GCF_015207205.1 Sphaerospermopsis sp. LEGE 08334
CATTTCGTCTTGCTTACGAGTTAAAAATACCCTCAAACGAGCACCCATATCTCTATCACCTTGGTAGATGTCTTCTCCGTATTTACTTATCTTTACATAGTTTGGTTTTCTCACGCCGACTTACTTATTTCAAAGACAGTAATTTATCTTTGAATAGATGGTTAGCAAGAGTAGATTCTTGGAATGAAGAAGAAATTAAAAAGCGTGCGGAATACTTGGCTGAGATAGCTATTAAAGTTTGGCCTAGAGAATAAAATTATTCCAATATCCCAAACCGACCTAACCCCCTTCCCTGGCAGGGAAGGAACTGGGGGAGAGGAGAGGTCAAGATCGCCTTTTTGATGTAGGTAGGATGAAGTGCGATAGCGAAGCTCACCGAAGGTATCGCTTGTTTGGAGATGATGAGATGGCGATCGCTGTTTCATTAGGATAAAAGAGCGATCGCTGTTTAATGTAGGTAGGATGAAGTGCGTTAGCGATAGCTTACCGAAGGTATCGCCTTTTTGATGTAGGTAGGATGGGGTGCGTTAGCGGTAGCTTACCGAAGGTATCGCTTTGTTTCTATTTTCATAAAACTAAAAAAATCAGATATAATTAATTCAGTATCAATATAACATCTAAAATCATGAATAATCCCCTATTAAATAGAATAACAATAAACCATGATATTTGTCATGGTAAACCATGTATTCGCGGATTACGCTATCCAGTAGAAATGATCTTAGAACTTTTGAGTTCAGGAATGTCCATTGATGATATTTTAGAAGACTATGATGATTTAGAATATGAAGATATTTTAGCAGTTCTCAACTTTGCTACTCGACTCACTCAAGTTAAAAGTATCCTCCAATTAGTTTCATGAAATTCTTAATTGATGCTCAATTACCAATGCGAATTGCCAATTTATTGGAGAACTTAGGTTATGATGTTATACATACCAAAAATCTTCCTTTACAAAATGCAACCCCAGATTCAGAAATTAACAAATTATCAATCCTAGAACAGAGAATTGTCATTACTAAAGATAAAGATTTTTTAGATTCCTTTTTAATCAAACAAGAACCTTATAAACTACTATTAATCACCACAGGTAATATTAGTAATAAACAAATTGAACAGCTTTTTCTACAAAATATTACTCAAATAGTCGAATTATTTATGAATCATGATTTCTTGGAAATGACTAGAGATAGTTTGATTATTCATTAGCGATAGCGAAGCTGACCGAAGGTATCGCCTTTTTGATGTAGGTAGAATTAAGTGCGATAGCGAAGCTCACCGAAGGTATCGCTTGTTTGGAGATGATGAGATGGCGATCGCCTATTAAATTAGTATAATTATATTAATTAGCCCAAATAACCACTTAACAAACAGGGTAAAAATGCCAGCGAAAGATATCTACCATGATGTAGTTAAAAATGCCTTAATCAAAGATGGTTGGACAATTTTAGCTGATTCTTATACACTTGAATATGAAGATGATAACCTTTATGCTGATTTATTGGCAGAAAAAACTTTATTAGCAGAACAACAAAATCGGAGAATTGTTGTTGAAATCAAAAGTTTTATCAATCCTTCACCAATGAATGATTTTCAAAATGCTTTAGGTCAATATCTTCTCTATCGTGACTTTCTTGAACTTTCTCATAAAGATTATGAACTTTATTTAGCGGTCAAAACGTCAGTATTTAATACTTTCTTTCAAAGGAAATCAATTCAAGCAGTGATTCAACGTCATCAAATGAATTTTATTGTTTTTAATGATAAAAAGGAGGAAATTGTATCATGGATAAAATTATAAAATACCGAGAATTAATCAAGAAAATCCTTACAGAATATGATCAATTAGTTCATCAATCACCTGATTATAATTCTGAAACCTGTTTAGTATTTGATGAAAACCATGATCATTATCTTTGGTTAACAGTTGATTGGAAAGAAGATAAACGACTCAAATCAACTCATGTTCATGTAAGAATTAAAAACAATAAAATTTATATTGAGGAAGACTGGACAGAGGAAGGTATTGCAAATGAGTTATTAAGGGAAGGTGTACCAAAAGAAGATATTGTTTTAGCTTTTCATGATCCAGAAACTCGGAAGTTTACAGAGTTTGCTGTGGCTTAATAGAGAACGAATTTGTTGGTATAATTGAAGTTAGGGTGGGTTTGGATAGACTCACCTTGATTTTATCAGATTCGGGAAAAACTAATGAAACTCGCAAATCAAAACATCAGCAGTGAAAATTCTACATTTAATCAGCTACTAATGGAATTACAAGAAGAATACCAAAATGTAATTTCTTTAGTTAATCAATTACAACTTTCTGAATTAAGCGATAGACAAAAGGGTAAAATACTTTCAGAATTATTAGTAGCATCAATTCATTTACATTCCCATTGTGATCAAGATTGGCAAAATTTGATTTCTGATGAGTTGGAAACTTTAGCAGATGATTAGTATGGAAATCAAGTTATTATTGCTACTACTAATGTTAAACATTTATCATTATTTGTAGATGCTCGTGAATGGCAAAATATTGTGTAAAATATCCCTCTATCAATCTTACACCACTACATGATATAAAAAAGATAGACAACAACACTATTAAAAATGATTGCTCTCAACACCCAAACTATATTAATCACTGGTGCAAGTAGCGGAATAGGTGCTGCTTGTGCTAAACTCTTTGCGCGTGAAAATGCAAAACTGATTTTAGCAGCGCGACGCTTGGAAAAGTTGGAAGAAAAAGCACAGGAACTTAATAAATTATATGGTGCAGAAATTCATTTACTTCAGTTGGATGTGTGCGATCGCTCGGCCGTAGAATCTGCTATAAATAATTTACCCCCCGAATGGTCAGAAATTGATATCCTCATCAACAACGCCGGTTTAAGTCGCGGTTTAGATAAATTATATGAAGGCGACTTCCAAGACTGGGAAGAAATGATTGATACTAATATCAAAGGTTTACTCTACCTTACCCGCTACGTAGTTCCTGGTATGGTGCAACGGAATAGAGGTCATGTAATTAACATTGGTTCTATTGCGGGACATCAAACTTATCCCGGTGGTAACGTTTATTGTGGCACAAAAGCCGCAGTTAAAGCTATTTCCGAAGGATTAAAATTAGATTTGCTGGGTACTCCTGTGCGGGTGACTTCCGTTGATCCGGGAATGGTAGAAACAGAATTTAGTGAAGTGCGGTTTCACGGAGATACAGAACGAGCGAAAAAAGTTTATCAAGGACTGCAACCCCTAACTGCTGATGATATCGCTGATGTAGTATTTTTCTGTGCTACCCGACCGGCTCACGTTAATATTAATGAAATCATCCTCATGCCCGTTGATCAAGCTAGTGCAACTTTAGTAAATCGCAGAATGTAAAAATTAGCTTTTTAGACTTCTGGTATTTCTGGAAATAACTCTACAAGAGATTGGATGTCTGATATTCTATAATGTAAATAATCTTCGTTTCTAGTTGTGGAATGACTGTTATTAACAATTAATGAGGGAAGAATATCTATATCTCTCAAAGCCAGAACAGATTGTTTTGCAATCTCTATGTTGTGAAGACTTGATCTGTTCTGCTCTAACTTATCTATCAAACTAGGGTAACACACAAATTCGTAAATCATATTTTCCACGACAAAGACAGGAATAATTGCTGGTTGTATATCAGTGTCATCACTACCGCAATCACTATTATAAATTTTCCAGCATCCCTTCAGATTATTTCCTTTTCGGCTAGTTGACTTTTTACACGAGTTAAAAATGGGTCCATCATGATCATTGACGTTGACAATTATAACTATGCAGACATATTCCTTTAAATCTCCTTCTTCAACTTCTAAAATTTCCGTATAATAGCCAATAACAACAGACCTCACATCAGGAAATAACGTGGTCTTTTTGTTGATAACCTTAAGAAGACGAATTATTTCTTGATTTGGTTGTATAGCCTTTCTAGCATAAGTTTTCACTCGGCTGTAATTGAGATGTGGTTTGAAGAGATTAATATATAGTTGTTCTTTTTCATGAAGTTGATCGGATGGAAATAATTTCCAGTAAATTTTGTATGAACGTTTATTATTTGTGCGGCTTAATTGTTGATACCTATGGTGTCCTCTACCATTCCAACGAGCGTTGAGATTTATGGATTTTCCAACATACCAAACTTCTGCTTCTGCATCTACAATCACGTAAATTCCTGATTGATTAGGTAATTGTTGGCGTTGTGCTAATGGTATACTCGACCAAGATTTCCATTCCATTTTTGTAAGGCTTCCTTTTATAGTATATATTATGTTATAATACTATGTGTTAAATATTCTTAGTTGTAAATTTTAAATTTTTCTATTTGGAGTTTTTATTTCTGTGCTAAGTTCACCTTTACCAACTATCAACGCTCTCAAACAACCTACAAGTGATGCTTGGATAGAACAAGCGATCGCCAATTTAGATATTATTTTACTCGATCATTCCCACTGTGAACGCAAAGCTGCCGGTGTAGCGTTAAATTTTATGTTTCGTTACCCTTCTAATACAAAACTGGTGAGAGAATTAACAGCGATCGCCAAAGAAGAACTAGAACATTTTGAACTCGTTAACCAATGGTTAGAACGTCGAAATATTCCCCTTGCACCCCTTTCACCACCTCCCTATGGTGCAGGTTTAAAAGCACAAGTTAGAAAAAAAGAACCAGAACAATTTTTAGATAATTTATTAGTTACTGGTTTAATAGAAGCACGCAGTCACGAACGTTTAGGACTTTTAGCAGCGAACTGTCCAGAACCAGAATTAGCTAAATTTTATCGTGGTTTAATGGCATCAGAAGCGCGACATTTTGGCACATATTGGGTTTTAGCAGATACCTATTTTGATAGGGAAATGGTGATGCAAAGACTCGATGAATTAGCAATTGTGGAAAGTGAAATATTAGCAACTTTACACCCAGAACCGAGAATTCATAGTTAGTGTAGGTGACAGGTGCTACGCCACGGTGATAGGGGTTGAAAGTTGAAATATGAAAACCTTATCCAGTAAGTCTTGTACAATCTAAAATCCAAAATCCAAAATCCAAAATCGTATTACTCAGGTAAAAAATCATCATCCATGACATCTGCTAAACTGTATGGACATTCTGGAGGAAATATTTCTCTAGATAAACCAGTTTCAGCTTTTGCTTGTTTCACTGCTTCTGGATAAGACTCCGCAAAAATACTTTCTAAATATGATAGCAAACTAGGAGATTCTTTAATTGCTTTATTAACTAGACGACGATGTTCAATAATACTTCTTTCCCAGCTACCAGTTCTTTTTTCTGGCTGAAATTGCCATTTCAATAAATGCAATAAAATGACAATTAAATTACTTTCTAAACTTCTCCTTTCGCTTCTACCCATATCCTCAATTTCCTCAATCAAATTCTCCCAATCTACAGTAGAATATTTTTTATCTCTCAATTTTTCAACTGTAGTTTCTATCCATTTTAGATAGTCAACATCGTAAATAGACTGGGAATTTTGATGCAGAGAAGATAGGTTTGTTTCTATCATAAATTCAACCTCCATAAATGGATACTCAAAATCATCTGCGTTTATCTGCGTCCATCTGCGTTTAATTATTAATGCTTGTACCTCACTGCAATCGTAATTCCTATAATACTATTTTAAATGATTTCACCGATGTGAACCAAACAAAATCACCAATGTTCCCAATAGAGAAATTCCCACCCCTAAAAAATCCCATCTATTTGGTTTTACACCTTCAACTAACCATAACCACAATAAAGAGGAAAGTAAATAAATTCCCCCATAAGCAGCATAAACTCTAGCAGCATTAGGTAGATCAACTTTAGTTAAGGAAATGGCAAAGATTATTAAAGAACAAATTCCCGGAATAATCCAAAAAATGCTTTTTCCTAATCTTAACCATGCCCAAAAACTAAAACAACCTGCAATTTCTCCCAGTGCAGCTATTAAGAGAAAAACAAGGTTGGCTATTTTCACGCTGGTACTACAAATTTTTCACTTCCAGCTAGATCAAAAGCTGCATGAATAACTTGCAAAGCTTTCACACCTTCATCCTGTCCCACAACACAACTAATTTTAATTTCTGAAGTTGCAATCATTTGGATGTTAATTTTATTTTGAGCTAAAGCTGTAAACATTTTCGCCGCTATTCCTGGTTGTCCAACCATCCCAGAACCAACTATACTGACTTTTGCGATCGCATTATCCAAAACTACTTCACCCCATCCTAACTGATCCGCAACTTGGGTTAATTTCTTTTGGGCGTTTTCTGCATCCATCCGCGCTACAGTAAAAGCAATATCCCGACGCGCAACCCCATCAACCACCCGACAGCGTTGTGATTGAATAATCATATCCACACTGATGTTATATTCTGCCAGTAAACCAAACAATTTCGCCGCCATTCCTGGTTGATCGGGAACTTGCCGAATAGCTAACCGCGATTGATTCATGTCTAAAGCAACACCACGCACTGCGGGAGATTCGGGAGTAGGGGAACTGAGGAAACCAGGGTAAGCATTGATTTCAAAAGCGTTGCAAAGTGCAGCAATAGCGCGATCGCAATCTCCCGCATCTACCAAACAACTCACCTTAACTTCACTGGTAGAAATCATTTGAATATTTACACCCGCTTCCGCTAAGGTTGCAAACATTTTAGCAGCCACACCAGGACGGCCAATCATTCCCGCCCCGGAAATACTCACCTTTGCAGTATTATTTTCTACTAAAACTTCCGCCTCATCTGAATGGGGTTGATTTCTCAAAGCTGGTGCAATAGCCGCTGCCACAGCTTCCGCCCTTTTCAGAATAGGTGTATTTACAGTAAAGGCAATATCATTACTATTACCTTCATGAATTGATTGAATAATTAAATCCACATCTACTTGTTGATGGGCAATTTCATTAAATAACCGCGCTGCTACCCCTGGTTTATCAGGTACACGCAACAAAGACACCTTAGCCTGATCAATATCAAATTCTACCGCATCCACAGGACGAGCTAATTCTAAATTCACTAACGCCCGTTCTTGCACTTTTGGCGATGTTACCCAAGTACCCGGTTGATCTGTCCAACTGGATCTTACCACCAAAGGCACACCATAATTTTTGGCAATTTCCACCGCACGGGGATGTAATACCTTTGCACCCAAACTAGCTAATTCCAGCATTTCATCACAGGTGATTTCTGTCATTAACTGTGCTTCCGGTACAAGACGCGGATCTGTAGTTAAAATCCCTGGAACGTCGGTATAAATTTCACAAAAGTTTGCTCCCAAAGCTGCTGCTAAAGCCACGGCGGAAGTATCAGAACCACCACGCCCCAAGGTGGTAATTTCCATTGCTGAGTTATGAGAAATGCCTTGAAATCCAGCTACAACAACCACCTTACCTAAATTAATCTGCCCCATTAAACGCTCTGTTTCAATATGCAAAATGCGAGCGCGGGTGTGTTCAGCTTCCGTAACAATACCTACCTGAGCGCCAGTCATAGAAATAGCAGGTTGTCCAATTTCCTGCAAAGCCATACTCAGTAAAGCAATAGTCACTTGCTCCCCCGTGGAAAGCAGCATATCCATTTCCCGACGGTTAGGACTTGTAGAGATTTCATTAGCTAGTTTAACTAATCCATCGGTGGTTTTTCCCATTGCGGAAACGACGACAACAACGGAATTTCCTGCTTGTACAGTTTTGTAAACCCGCTGTGCAACCGCTTGGATACGTTCCACCGAACCAACAGATGTACCACCGTATTTCTGAACTATGAGCGCCATAACTGTAGATGTTTGAATATTCAAATTGTTTGAGCTACGATCAATACTCCCGTCGGGAAGTCTTGAAAATTTAGCATTAATTTAGATTACTAAAATATCAGAATCAGGGAACCACAAACCGACATTTATATTTTTAACTTGGTAATTTCAAAAGTTTGGGTATAAAGAAGGGTATCAGAAAAGCAAAGTCACAGAAACATAACTTTAACAGCATTTTAACCTATTATATGATTGTTCTTAACCTATTTACATACTATATATAGTTATTTTAAGTAGGGGTAGGCATTATTTAGGAAAAATAAACGCTGATCCGCGCAAACATGGCACAAACATAAACTAATTTCCTAGCAGGTAGTATCGTGGTATGACCCTGCTGGGTTTATTTATGGTGCAACACGCAACTTTTACAAACGTAAATATACATTTAATTGCATAAAATCATAAAAATTATGATTCGGCTTTACACAACTTGGTGAACAAAATTACTATCACTACTCCTTTAGGAAGAAATTTAAACATAGTTTAATCTATTCTTTGACGGTTATTAATTTCTAGTTAATCAGCAAGTATGAAATTTATTTAAGGCTGTAATTCCATCAGGTAAAACATCCTTCAAAATGAGGCATTATGAACATTTCAACCACCATTTTTAGCCGTGCATTCACTACTTCTGTAGTAACAGCGGCCGTAGCATTTGGTCCTATTTTCACAGCAGTTGCTCAAGCTCAAACTTTGAACGGTGCAGGAGCAACTTTTCCTGCTCCTCTGTATGAACTTTATGCACGTGAAGTTAGAAAAAAACATCCCGAATTAAGAGTTAACTATCAAGCAATTGGTAGTGGTGGTGGTATTCGTCAAACTATAGCTGGTACTGTAGATTTTGGTGCTAGTGATGCAGCCATGACAGATGCAGATATGGCTAGAGTTAAAAATGGTGTAATTTTAGTACCTACTGCTGGTGGTGCGGTTTCTGTAGTTTACAACCTACCAGGGGTAAACAGACTCAGATTATCTCGTAAAACCCTACCAGCGATTTTTTCTGGACAAATTACTAACTGGAATGACGCACAAATTCAAGCTGATAATCCTGGTGTAAACTTACCAAACCAACCGATTAGATTTGCAGTGCGTGCTGATGGTAGCGGTACAACTTTCATTTTCACTAATCACTTGAGTTCCATTAGTGGTTATTTTAAAGGTAGAATTGGCGCTAATACTGCACCAAGATGGAATTTACCCAACGTTTTGAAAGGTAAAGGTAATCCTGGTGTAGCTGCTTTAGTTGCTCGTACTCCTGGAGCTATTGGTTATGTTGAATATGACTATGCTACCAGAAACAAATTAAGATCAGCAGAATTACAAAACAAGAAAGGAGAATTTGTTGCACCTTCCTTAGCAACTGCTAATGCAGCTTTATCAGGTGTAACTTTCCCAGATAATTTTCGTGTATTTATAGGTGATCCTAATCAGGGTTATCCTATTGTGGGCTTGACTTGGATGATGGTTTATAAAAATTATCCCACTCCAGCTAAAGCAGATGCGATTAAGAAATGGATTAACTGGGTATTGAAAGATGGTCAACAATTTAATGATGATCTCAATTACACCAGAATTCCCAGTGATGTTGTCAACCGGGTTTTACAAACAGTAAATACTACCGTTAAATAATCAAAACCAGGTAAGGATTCAGGAGTCAGAAGAAGCAGGGGTGCAGGGGGCAGGGTGCAGGGGAGAAAAGAGTTATTTAATTTGAATTTGTGACTTGATTTTGCCCAATTCCCAGTTCCTTCCATTCTGCATCCTGTATTCTGTATCCTTTCTCAATTAACTATTTAACTTTGGATCACTAATATTTCACTTTAACTGTTTTGATTAATTATGCCAAATTCCTTTGAAAATGAAGATCACCATCAATCATCATACTTAAAATTAAATGATGAAACAATTAATTTAACATCCACAGGAGGCATTAATTTTAGATTTGATCAAGGATTTACATTTTTGGTTTATCTATTTTCTGCCGTGACTGTAGCCATTTTGTTTGTAATGACTTTTATCATTTATAAAGAAGCTGAACCAGCCGTTTCTAGGTTTGGTTTAGGATTTTTATGGAGTCAAGAATGGGATACAGCTAACGAAACCTTTGGAGCATTACCTTATATTTATGGAACTTTAGTTAGTAGTGCGATCGCTATTCTGTTAACAGTTCCTATTGGGATATCAGTGGCTTTGGTAACAAGTGAAGATTTTTTACCAGTAGCATTGAGAAACACTATTGCTTTTGTAGTAGAATTAATAGCGGCAATTCCCAGTGTAATTATCGGTCTATGGGGCATTTTTATCTTCATTCCCATTATTGAACCCTTTGAACAATGGTTAGGAAAAACTTTTAATTTTATCCCCTTGTTTAATACTGAATATCCTGTAGGTAATAATATATTAACTGCGGGAATTATTCTTTCAATTATGATTTTACCGACAATGGCAGCTATTTCTCGTGATGTTTTGATGGTTGTTCCTAAAGAATTACGTAGTGCGTCTATGGCTTTAGGTAGCACTCGTTGGGAAACGATTTTTCGGGTGTTATTACCAGCAGGTTTTTCAGGAATGGTGAGTGCAGCAATGTTAGCTTTAGGGCGCGCACTCGGTGAAACAATGGCAGTAACAATGGTAATTGGTAACTCAGCTCAAATTAGTCTTTCTTTGCTTGATCCAGCATACACAATTCCTGCGGTTTTAGCTAATGAATTTGCGGAAGCTGAACCTGGGTTACATATTGGAGCATTGAGTTATTTAGGTTTAATTTTGTTTGCTTTAACTCTTGCTGTTAATATTGGTGCTGTGCTATTAGTCCAATGGGTACGCAAGAAAAATTCTTAGTCAGCTTTCAGTTTTCAAAGATAGATAAATAGAGTGATCATCAATTCAGAATAATCTCAGAAAATCCAAAATCCAAAATCCCATGAGTAGCTATATAAATCCAGAAAATATTGAATCTTTATCTCAAGAATTACTCAACCCGCTACCAACTCAGAGGCGTTTGTTTAGCTATGCCATGAATGGTTTATCATTCATATTGAGTTTGTTGGCATTGTTTCCACTAGCATCAATTTTGTGGGAAATTATATCAAGGGGAATTTCTGGGTTAAAATCAGAAATGTTTTACCTTCCACTGATTGAAAATGGTTTTGCTAATGCCATTATTGGTACTATTATTATGGTTAGTTTTGGGGCATTATTAAGCATTCCCATAGGGATAATGACTGGCATATTTTTAGCAGAATTTAGTACAACTAATAAAATTACTAATTTTGTGCGGTTTCTAACTTCTATTCTCACAGGTGTACCTTCAATTGTTGTAGGAATGTTTGCCTATGGAGTCGTTGTTTTAATTACTAAAAAATTTAGCGCTTTTGCTGGTGGTTTTGCTTTATCTGTAATTATGTTACCAATAATTGCCTTAACAACAGAGGAAGCATTAAAACTGATTCCCACTCAACAACGTTTAGCTTCTGCTGCATTAGGTGGAACGAGATTTCAAACTACATTTAGAATTGTTGTGAAAGCAGCAGTTCCCGGAATTACTACAGGTATTGCATTAGCGATCGCCCGTGCATCAGGTGAAACAGCACCATTACTTTTCACAGCTTTATTTAGTCAAAACTGGTCTGATAGTTTAATGAGTCCGACTGCTTCTTTACCTGTATTAATTTTCAATCTTTACAATAATCCTGACCCAGAAATTAACAAATTAGTTTGGACAACTTCTATAATTTTATTGACTTTAGTTTTGTTCTTTAGTCTCATCTCTCGTTTATTAAGTAGTAAAAGCAGATTCAAGTAATTGTTAATTTTTTTCACCAATACTTTTCACCGTTTTTTATCACTAAAATAATCATGAGTAACCTAATTCCAGCCATCAAAATTAAAAGCCTAAGTTTTTATTATGGTAGTTACAAAGCTATCGAAGGTATATCATTAGATATTTATAAAAACCAAGTAACTGCACTCATTGGACCGAGTGGTTGTGGAAAATCGACCTTCATTAAAACCTTAAACCGGATTAGTGAATTAGAAGGTAAAGTCAAGGTTGAAGGAAGCATAGAATTTTATGGACAAAATATCTATGACCCCCGCATTAATATTAATCGTTTGCGACGAGAAATTGGCATGGTATTTCAAAAGCCAAATCCTTTCCCTATGAGTATTTATGAAAATGTTGCTTATGGTGTGAGGATTGCTGGTAAATGTCCCAAATTTAAATTAGATGAAATAGTGGAATCGGCGCTCAAAGGTGCAGCACTTTGGGATGAAGTGAAAGATAAACTTAACACATCTGCATTAGGTCTTTCTGGTGGACAGCAACAACGTTTATGTATTGCGCGTGCTTTAGCAGTGAAACCAAAAATCTTATTGATGGATGAACCTTGTTCCGCATTAGACCCTATTGCTACATTGAAAGTGGAAGAATTGATTCACAGCTTGCGATCTGAGTTAACAATAGTGATTGTGACTCATAATATGCAGCAAGCAACCCGCGTTTCTGATTTTACAGCTTTCTTTAGCACCGATGAAAGTAGGATCGGGCAAATGGTAGAATTTGGTGCTACAGGTCAAATCTTTCGTAATCCATTAGATGAGCGTACCCGTGATTATGTTGCAGGACGCTTTGGTTAATGGGATTTTAGATTTTAGATTTTAGATTTTGGATTGGGAAATATTACAGAGAATCTGGGTGAGATTTTTATCTGAGTTTTCTGATTACCTATTCTCATCCAACAGAAACCCGCCATCAAGACTGTTAATTTTCGGCAGTTAATTTTGAATTTTGATTTCCCAATTAATTAATGTGACGCACCAAGCTTTAAAATAAAGCAATGTGTGTCAAGGAGTTTTGAGCCTGTATACCAAAACCAGCATCCAAAATCCAAAATCCAAAATCCAAAATTGTCATGACTCATTCTACTGATATTCTTACCTTAGCCCGTTGGATGGCCGCTGATTTTAGTAACCAAGCGCAAGTGTTTGAAAATCCGGCTTTTTATGCCCATATTCGTGTTTGTATGCGTCCCCTCCCATATTCGTTGTTATCGGGGGTGAGTTTTTTTGTAGAACAGGCTTATGATTATATGCTCAATGACCCTTATCGGTTGCGGGTGTTGAAGTTGGTGACAGAAGGTGAGAAAATCCTGATTGAAAACTACACCGTGAAAGAAGAAAAAGACTTTTTTGGTGCATCCCGTGATTTAGGAAGGTTGTATCAGTTAACGAGCGATCGCCTAGAAAAACTCTCTGGCTGTAACATGATTGTAGAGTGGACTGGTAACTGTTTTAGAGGTCACGTTGAACCAGGTAAAGGTTGCATCGTCGTCCGCAAAGGACAAAGAACTTACCTAGATAGTAAATTTGAAATTGATGGAGATAAGTTCATCAGTTGGGACAAAGGACGAGATCCAGACACCGATGAGCATCTTTGGGGTTCTGTCGCAGGTCCATTTCACTTTGTCCGCTGGGGTAATTTTGCTGATGAGGTGACAGGTGACAGTTAAGAAGTTAAAAGGGAATAGGGAATAGGGGAGGTAGGGGAAGTTAATAACCCAATCACCAATCACCAATCACCAATCACCAAAAAATTTTTTCCCAAGGTGATGCAATTTTGGAATAAAGGTGATAATATAAGTAATTGTGAGTGCGGCGACATAGCCAAGTGGTAAGGCAGAGGTCTGCAAAACCTTTATCCGGCGGTTCGAATCCGCCTGTCGCCTTAATTAGTGTTAATAAGTCTTTCTACTGTTAAACTATGCGGACAATGTTGTATATTTGGGGTTGCATGGCTAAATTAACAGCAGATATATGACAGACAAACAATTAGTCGAATTTGAGTTAGAAGATGGCAGCAAATTTTTGGTAGAGGTGGAAGAATCAGAAGATACATCTACTGCTATTGAGAAAGTGGCACTACCTTCTGGTAAGGAAATTGCCAAAGCGCAAAAAACATTTTCGGAAGCGATAGATAATATTAAGCCTGTGGTGGCTAGTCTGAATAATAAATTTAAAGATTTAGGTCCGAAAGAAATGGAAGTGAAGTTTGGTGTCAAACTCAGTGCTGATGCTGGTGCTATATTAACTTCTGTGGGTGGGGAAATTACCTTTGAAGTAACTGTTAAGTGGAGTAAAGACTAAGATTTACAGCTTCCATGTCAACAGCAAATTATTTTATAACCTTTAAAAATGCGATCGCTCGCATTTATAATAAAAACGGTAAAGTTATCGGTGCTGGTTTTTTGGTGAGTCAGTACCATCTGCTTACCTGCGATCATGTGGTGAAAACCGCTTTGGATATTAAGAATAACATACAAGAATCACCAGATGGCATTATAGAACTTGATTTTCCCCTGATTGCATCTGGACAAAAATTAAAAGCTAAAGTTGTATTTTGGCAACCTGTGAACCCAGGACAAAGTAAGGAAGATATTGCTGGGTTACAGATAGAGGAAACTTTACCAATGGGCGTAAGTCCTATAAAACTTGTCACTACATCAGATTATTGGCAGCATAAATTCCGCATTTTTGGCTTTCCCCAAGGACATGATACTGGTGTTTGGGCTGATGGTGAACTGCGTGATGTTCAAGCTACTCGCTGGATACAGATAGAAGCAATTAAAGTTACTGGATATCAAATTGAACCGGGTTTTAGTGGTTCTCCTATTTGGGATGAAACATTACAGGGAGTTGTGGGAATGACCGTGGCCGCAGAGAAAAAGCGAGAGGGTGTGAAAGCGGCATTTATGATACCTACAACTGTGTTAGTTGAAGCTTGGAGTTTTTTAAATCAATCTATTCAGCAACCATCAATAAATTCTTCTCCCTCTTTGAGTCGAGTCCAAGAAATTAAAGCTAGGGAATTGAACAAAAGATTAGTAATTTTAGAAGGCGATTATGAAGCCGTTTATAACCAATTGAATTATACAGAAAATGCCGAAAGTCGTAATAACTTGCAACGACAATTAAACAGGATTGAAAAGGATATGAATGATGTCGTTGAACAGTTAAAAATGATCGGGTGATCACCATTTTAAAATGATAAAATGAAAACAGATACCATATTTTACACCCTGCTTCAAAATCTCCCCAGCGTTTTATTTGAAGTTTTAGAAAAGTCACCCGCACTGGCTTCACACTACGAGTTTTCTTCTGTAGAAATCAAAGAGTTAGCACGTCGAATTGATGGCTTATTCTTGCCCAAACCAGAGTACCCAGAAGACCCGATTTATTTTGTAGAAGTACAATTTCAGAGCGATGATAATTTATACTGGAGATTAATTACAGAAGCGTTTCTTTATTTAAACCAGTATAAACCCCAAAAATCATGGCAAACTGTAGTATTGTGGGCAAATCGGGATCTTGATCCTGGTGTACCCTTAGCATATCAAACTTCACTAGCTCCTGGACAAATTCATGTAGTTTATTTAGATGAAATAGCTGATACATCATCTTCAATTGGTTTAGGAATTATTAAATTAGTGGTTTCTCCTGAAGATGAGGCTATACAAGAGGCACGAAGTTTGATTAATCTGGTAAAAAAAGCAGATGCAGAAAACAGTCGTGATCTTTTAGAATTAGTAGAGAGAATGCTGATTTACAAATTTTCATCCTATAGCCGTCAGGAGTTAGAGGCAATGTTTGGATTAACAGAATGGCAACAAACTCGATTTTATCAAGAAGTGAAGGAAGAACTTAGGGAAGAGGTTAAGGAAGAGACTAAGTTAGAAATAATTCCTAAACTGTTACATGAGGGGCTAACTATAGAACAAATTGCTCGTATCCTTGAGTTAGATATAGAAGTGGTGAGACAAGCAATCAAAAAGGAAAGTAAATAATTTCCTATGAAAAATTCTCATCTATTTGTAGGGGTTTAGCAATGATAAATCCCTACCCATCTAATCAAATAATTAAACAATTTTGACTATAAATTATGATATGGAGATTTTTTGTAATATGGCAAAACCTGATGATATTAAACTTGAGCAATTAGAAAAGAGATACGAAGATTTTAAAAATGCGATCGCTCGCATTTATCATAAAAACGGTAAAGTTATCGGTGCTGGTTTTTTGGTGAGTCAGTACCATCTGCTTACCTGCGATCATGTGGTGAAAACCGCTTTGGATATTAAGAATAACATACAAGAATCACCAGATGGCATTATAGAACTTGATTTTCCCCTGATTGCACCTGGACAAAAATTAAAAGCTAAAGTTGTATTTTGGCAACCTGTGAACCAAGGACAAAGTAAGGAAGATATTGCTGGGTTAGATATTGCTGGGTTACAGATAGAGGAAACTTTACCAATGGGCGTAAGTCCTATAAAACTTGTCACTACATCAGATTATTGGCAGCATAAATTCCGCATTTTTGGCTTTCCCCAAGGACATGATACTGGTGTTTGGGCTGATGGTGAACTGCGTGATGTTCAAGCTAATAGCTGGATACAGATAGAAGCAATTAAAGTTACTGGATATCAAATTGAACGGGGTTTTAGTGGTTCTCCTATTTGGGATGAAACATTACAGGGAGTTGTGGGAATGGCCGTGGCCGCAGAGAAAAAGCGAGAGGGTGTGAAAGCGGCATTTATGATACCGACAACTGTGTTAGTTGAAGCTTGGAGTTTTTTAAATCTGATTAATATTTTAACTACTAATTCTGATTCAGCTATCACTTCAGCTATTCAAACAGCTTATCAGACTGGATGCTCACAAAACCCAGCGGAAAAGATACCCACTACAATAGAAGCCATTGTTCAAGATTTATATGATCTAGATAAAATCAATTTAGATCGTAAAGTCAAATTTAATCCTAACGGACATACAGCAAAGTTTTTGCAATTTTTAATCAATGATAATAATGTTCCTCATGATATATCTGAAAAATTAAAAACATGGGGTCAACAATATATAGAAAATTTTGATTCAACATATGCACACATTAAGGATGAGCTAAACCCAAATATTACACCAGAATCATACATATTAATTAAAATAGAACCATTACAAACAAAATCAAGAGCAAAAAATCCAAAATTTAAAATTAGTGGTTGGGTTATTCCTAATATTCAAAATTATATAATAGATAGCCCATACTATCATACAATTGATATTTCTGATTCTCATGATCAAAGTTTTAAAATTGAGGATATCCCCAAAATTTTAAAGTCTCTCTTGACCAAAAAAATCAATTTTTCTCTAGAAAAACATATAAATATAGTATTTTTTCTACCTAAAGAACATCTTATTCATCCTGTTGAACAATGGAAAATAGATGATTTTGGTGAAACTAGTCATATTGGTGAGAAGTACAGAGTAATTGTTCGAGATGTGGAACGGTTAGACAAACAATATTTGAGAATCAAAAAACAACAGTGGATTGACAAATGGGATAAATTACAGAATATACAGAATATAAAGTGTAATAATTTTCAAAAAATACATGAATATGATGCTAACAATTTTTCTGCTTTTGTAAATCAAGCAATTGGTATTATTTTAAATATATTTGATGACCATATCAAAAATGATGCTGATAAAATTTCTAAAATTTTTGGTTCATTACAGAGTAATGTAATTCCTTTAGCCATTTGTCATAGAAATAAAATTTCTTTAACAGATTATCAAAATAGAGAAAATCATGATTTAAACTGCTGTATTTATGAATTACTAGAAAATGTGAGAATAAACCGCTTAGAATCACGAATTAGGAGTGATAATCATCTATTAGGAAATGATGTTATTCTCATTTGTGAAAATCCTCATATTTTAACACCTGAATCTAACCCAATCATTATCAACAATTAGGTACTAACTATGACTAACGACTGGAAAATATTTAAAGGAAACAATCAAGTAAATCAAAACTGGAAACTTCCAACAGCACCAAGTTGGCGAGATTTTAATAATAGTGAAAGTGACCCCAAAAAAAGACGCGCTGAGACATTTCAAGCCCGTCCAGAAGAGGTAGAATTAGTTAATGCTGCTTTATATTTACGACGACCTTTATTAGTAACAGGTAAACCAGGAACAGGTAAAACTTCTTTAGCCTATGCTGTCGCTTATGAACTAGGATTAGGAGAAGTGTTACATTGGCCAATTACCACACGCACCATATTAAAAGATGGTCTTTATAATTATGATGCCATAGGCAGATTACAAGATGCAAAAGATAAGGATAAAGAACAAGAGCAAAATAATCTAGCAGACATTGGTAAATATATTAATTTGGGTTCACTAGGAACAGCTTTACTACCATCTGAGAAACCCAGAGTTTTATTAATTGATGAAATTGATAAAAGTGACATTGATTTACCTAATGATTTATTGCATATTTTTGAAGAGGGAGAGTTTGAAATACCGGAACTAAGACGTATAGCTGATAAAATAGAACAGGTAGAAGTACAAACAGCATATAAAGATGGAAAAGCTACTATTAAACAAGGTAGGGTTCGCTGTACATCTTTTCCTTTTGTGATTTTAACCAGTAATGGTGAAAGAGATTTTCCCCCTCCTTTTTTAAGGCGTTGTATTAGATTGGATATTCAAGAACCTGATGAAAAAGAATTAGAACGGATAGTTAAAGCACATCTAAATTTAGATGCTAATTTATCACAAGAAGCAAATAAATTAATTAAGCAATTCTTAGACAAACGGAAAGATGGAGAATTAGCAACAGACCAACTTCTCAATGCTATCTATTTAGTCACTAATGAAAAATCCCCCACAGGTACAACTAAAGAAAAGTTGATTGCAGAAATATTAAAATATTTAGATAGCTAACGAGATAGCTAAGAGGACTCATGATTAACAGATTGATTCGACTTCTAGAACAGTTAGAACTGGACATGAGCGCAGAGGATATTGCTGATGCTCTCTGGTTAGCAAATCAGATAAAATTACAATCAGCAATTGCATCTGTTGATAAAGTTCCGCCATCAAATCAGAGTTCTCAGACTACCGCTAATATACTACCTAATAAAACAAAACCTTCAACATCTGCAACATTTGAAAATTCAGGTTCTTCTACAGAAGAAAAACCAGAAGCACCCAAAGCTAAAGCTTATACTAAAGATGATATAGATTCTAAGTTATCCTCTAATTCTCCTGAAAAACCAACCCCTGAAAAACCAACACCTTCATCATCAGGAGTACCTTTTAAAGCTCCTGCGGTTGCTGCTTTACCTAATGCTTTAGAAATTGGTAGGTCATTGCGGCCATTGATGCGAAAAGTTCCATCTCGGATACAATTTGTTTTAGATGAAGAAAATACTGTTCAACAAATAGCAGAAAATGATGTTTGGATACCAGTTTTAAAACCTGCGCGAGAACGTTGGTTAGATTTGGTGATAGTTGTTGAAGAAAACCGCGCTACGGTTGTTTGGGAAGAAACTATCAATGAGTTCCGTAAATTAATGGAAAGACATGGAGCTTTTAGAAATGTTTATACTTGGAGTTTACACGCAAATGATGGTAAACCGCAATTTTTTCACCAGCAGAGAAAAGCTACAAAAAAACAACGTTCCCGCAGTCCCAAAGAATTATTAGAACCTAATGGTAGACGGTTAATATTATTAATTAGTGACTGTGTTTCCTCTTTATGGTGGCAAGGAGAAATACACCAATTATTAGAATTATGGTCTAAACAAGTTCCGGTAACTGTTCTACAATTATTACCCGAACAATTATGGGAACGCACAGTTTTAGATTTGGGTATTTTAGTTTCATTAAGTGCGATTGAACCAGGTTCACTCAATTCTCAATTGACTGTTCATGATTTCCCTATCTGGTTAGAAGAAAAACCCAATCAAGCATTAAAGTTACCTATTGTGATTTTAGAACCTGAATCTTTAAAATATTGGGCAAAAGTGATGGCTGGTACAGGTACTATGGACACTGTGGGTATTGTATTTATGCCTAACTGGAAAGAATTAATACCTACAGATAAATTATCCAGTTCACAAACAATAGAAGAACCAGAATTATTAGTTAATAAATTAGTTAATACATTTTATCATAGCGCTTCCCCTCTAGCGAGAAAATTGGCAATTTATATGGCATCTGCTCCGGTAAGTATGCCTGTAATTCATTTGATTCAGGAAAAAATGTTGCCATCACCACGAAAGCCAATTATTTTGGCGGAAATTTTTATGAGTGGGTTGTTAGAATTAAAGTTAGTGAGCGAAGAAAATCAACCAGAAATATGGCGATATGAATTTGTAAAAGGAGTGAGAGAAGTTTTACTTCGTTCTATTAGAAAAACAGAATTTGATGCTGTACTTGCGGCAGTTTCTCAATATATAGCTCAGAAAGCTGGCATCCAAATCAAGAATTTTCAAGCTTTGTTATTTGCTAACTCTGACTGGGATGAAAACACCAAAGCAGAAATTCTTCCCTTTGCGGAGATTACTAAGGAAGTATTGCAAAATTTAGGGGGAGATTATGCGCGTTTAGCACAACAGTTAGAACCGGTAGGGGTAATTCATGAATTACCCCTACCAGAAATCAAAACCTTTGAATTTGAATGTGCCACTGTTACTATTAAAGATGATGTACTACAACCTTTTACTTTTACATTTGCCAAAATTGAATTAATCAAAAAATCACAGTCGTTTGGGCTAACACAGAAAACAGAATTAAGTGTTAACAAGTACCAAAAACAAGCACAGCAATTTATAGAAGACTTAGGAAACGGCATTAAATTAGAAATGGTAGCCATTCCTGGGGGAACTTTCATCATGGGTTCACCAGAAACAGAAGACAAAAGTACAAATGATGAAAGACCGCAACACGAAGTCACCATCAAGCCCTTTTCAATGGGTAAATATCCCATTACCCAGGCGCAATGGCAAGCGGTAGCACAGTTACCTCAAGTCAACCAAGAACTAAAACCAGACCCATCGGAATTTAAAGGAGCAAACCGCCCTGTAGAAAGTGTTTCTTGGCATGATGCGGTGGAATTTTGCGCTAGACTA
Organism: Sphaerospermopsis sp. LEGE 08334; assembly: GCF_015207205.1. Lineage (NCBI taxonomy): Bacteria > Bacillati > Cyanobacteriota > Cyanophyceae > Nostocales > Aphanizomenonaceae > Sphaerospermopsis > Sphaerospermopsis sp. LEGE 08334. The sequence continues at coordinate 20,824 of NZ_JADEXH010000020.1, forward strand.
TCAAACTACACCAAAAGACCCTACAGACTGCCCAGCGAAGCGGAATGGGAATATGCTTGTCGTGCAGGAACAACCAGACCCTTTCATTTTGGCGAGACAATAACAACGGATTTGGCAAATTATGATGGTAACAAAACTTATGGTAAGGGAACAAAAGGAGTTTATAGAAAAGAAACCACAGAAGTAGGCAGTTTTCAAGTAGCAAATGAATGTGGGTTATATGATATGCACGGCAATGTGTGGGAGTGGTGTGAAGATGATTGGCATGATAATTATGAAAATGCACCTACAGATGGTAGCGCATGGATAAGCGACGAGTCTAATAACAATGAAAAGGTGCTGCGCGGTGGTTCTTGGTACAGCCCTCCTGGGGGTTGCCGTTCGGCGCGTCGCGGCTATGCTGATGCGGGCTTCGACGACGACACCGACGACGTCGACGGTTTTCGTGTTGTGTATGGTGCTGCGTGGACTTTGTAGCCCTTTATACTCTTGCCCTTTTGCCCTTTACCCTTCTTTCCTCTACCCTTAGCGAGTGTCTGAATCAGGATGTCCAGGATTAAAGGATTTACAGGATGGGTTGATAATTTTGAATAATACCAAATGCGGTTGTCAAAATCCACTTATAATAAAGACGAAACATTATCATCATGGGTGAAAATCCAGTATTTTTTTAAGGGGTATGAGAACCGGATTTAGTATAATTCAGATTAATCATGCTTGAAAATCAAGTATTATCCTGTTAATCCTTTAATCCTGGACATCCTGATTCAGACAAAAATAAATATAGTAAAATTAGATAACTAATGACTTTTGTTTACCAAAATCAGGGAATTGAATTTGAATGGGATATAAATAAAGCTGAGAGCAATTTTATTAAACATGGTGTGAGATTTGAAGAAGCAGTAGAAGTATTCTTTGACCCCTTTTATCAAGAAGGAGATGCCAGTGATAATAATGAAAAACGAGATTTCATTTTGGGTTATTCATTATCACAACGATTATTGTTAGTTGTTTATGTAGAACGAAAAACCCGAAACAGAATTATTTCTGCACGTCTAGCCACAAAAAGCGAAAGGAGATTATATGAGCAATCATGAAGAAATAAAATTACAACTACGTCCCCGTGCTACAGAGGTTGTTTCTCTCAAAATACCTGTAGATACTTTAGCTTCTCTTGAAGAAATAGCTGCGGATAAAGATATGTCTATAGAAGCCTTGTTAAAATTTTATATTGGGCAAGGTTTAAGAGAAGATATAGCTAAATTATTCAATGAAAGATTATTAAATACAACTGCACAGGTTTTATCCCGTCATCTGCAATCAGAAGAAGCAGTTTCTCAAATTATGCAGGAAATTAAAGCAGAAACAATTAAATAAAAAATAAGCAAAAATCATGCCCAAAACTATTATTAATCGCCATAAAAAAACCGCCCGATATTTTATAGAAAACTTAGGAAACGGCATTGAATTAGAAATGGTGCTAATTCCTGGGGGAACTTTCATCATGGGTTCACCAGAAAATGAAAAGGGAAGTCATAGCAGGGAAAGACCGCAACACGAAGTCACCATCAAGCCCTTTTCAATGGGTAAATATCCCATTACCCAGGCACAATGGCAAGCGGTAGCACAGTTACCTCAAGTCAACCAAGAACTAAAACCAGACCCATCGAGATTTAAAGGAGCAAACCGCCCTGTAGAAAGTGTTTCTTGGCATGATGTGGTGGAGTTTTGCGCTAGACTATCAAACTACACCAAAAGACCCTACAGACTGCCCAGCGAAGCGGAATGGGAATATGCTTGTCGTGCAGGAACAACCACACCCTTTCATTTTGGCGAGACAATAACAACGGATTTGGCAAATTATGGTGGTAACAAAACTTATGGTAAGGGAACAAAAGGAGTTTATAGAAAAGAAACCACAGAAGTAGGCAGTTTTCAAGTAGCAAATGAATTTGGGTTATATGATATGCACGGCAATGTGTGGGAGTGGTGTGAAGATGATTGGCATAATAATTATGAAAATGCACCTACAGATGGTAGCGCATGGATAAGCGACGAGTCTAATAACAATGAAAAGGTGCTGCGCGGTGGTTCTTGGCTCGACTATCCTGGGCTTTGCCGTTCGGCGCGTCGCAACTATCTTGATGCGGGCTTCGGCGGCAGCGACCTCGGTTTTCGTGTTGTGTATGGTGCTGCGTGGACTTTGTAGCCCTTTATACTCTTGCCCTTTTGCCCTTTACCCTTCTTTCCTTTATCCTTGCCTTGACAAAGCTGACTCCGCCATAGCGGAGTCAGCTTTTAAAATTTTTTTCAGGTTGTAAGTAGGGTTTGCTGAAAAAGTTATCTGTGAGGGTCCAGGAGTATGGCTAACGCCACGCTTCGCTATCAAGGAGTCAGGAGTTCAAGGAGTATGGCTACGCCACGCTTCGCTATCAAGGAGTTTTTTTTATTTTGAAATTCTGCAAACACATGGCTACGCCACGCTTCGCTATCACAAAGTGCAAGCTTTTTGAGGATCATAGCACCTAAAACCAGGCGGGCAGCGCCGGAATGATATCAATTAATCTGCATCTCGATTTCTAGCTGATTTTGTTGATTTACCACCAGCATTGCGAACATTCATAACTTTACTCAGTAAATCAAACCAAAAGGGCGCTCCCATTGCAATAGCTACACCACTGACTATCCAACCAGATAACATCGTTAATAAACTGATTATAGGTACGCCATTGATCTTCGTTGGATTCCAACCAATTTGATCTTCTAAGTTTTCATTTGTCCAACCTATTGGTAAACTAATTTCCTCTAAAATCTCCTTAGTGTCAAGATTTTTGAGGTTGGAAGGATCAGATTGTTGATCTATAGTTTGCACAGCTTTATAAACAATTGCTTCTCGCAAAACTGTATCTTTCGATAAGCGATCAATAATATGAAATGTATCTGCATTAGCACCAAAAGCGAGGATAATACCGATTAAAATGGCGACTCCTTTGGCATTTCGTTTGTAAACACCACCTGCTCTTTGCATAGAACTATCAAAAGAATTCTCAATTTCTCTCCGTAATATTTCAATACCTTCCTCTGTACTTTTAGCCTTGTATTGCGCTCGCTTGGCTATGTTAGCAATATTTCTCTTCATGCCATCTGGTAAGGTATCTATTAATTCTTTAATGGTTTTATGGGTTTGACTATTTTTATCTTTAAGAGTGATTTGAATTTCCTCAACAACAGTATTACTTGTATCTAGTAATTGGACAATTTCGTTCATGTTAGGTTTTAAACCACCGATGATAATTGCTTCTTCAACACTGGGAAAAATGTGTCTCTGTAAAGCTTGCAGTCGCTTCCAAGTTTCTATTAGTATGGGATTTTCATTTTCTATATTCGCCTGAAAGTTATTGATGTATTTATCCAAGCTATCCTGCATCTGACTAACGCTTGTATCTATATCAAACTTGTACTTTTTAAAATCTTCAACAATTTCTGTATATTCTGAAGTGAGAGTTGCTAAATCATCTTTAATATCCTGGGCAATATAATTTGGTAATTCTATTTCTTGGATTTGTCTGAGTGAGCGAGTTAATATTGTTTGTACTTCTTGTAACCTTTGGTTTTTAAATTTTTCTAGTCTTACTTCTGTTAGACTATGGATGATTTGTGGCAGTTGTAATTCTTCTAAAAGACTGGTAGCGAAAGTATCACTCTGAATATAAGAAGGCGCACTTTTATCTTGATGAAAAGTCTTATGATTTACCTGTGATTTAGTGATTGTTCTTCCCATCTTACTCGTTATATCACCCATAAACCAAGTTAATTTTCTTGGTAACTGAGATAAAATGCCTTTGGCTTCTTGGTTAATACTTTTAATTAAAGGATTGCTATAAATTTTGTTGACCATGTCAATTATATCCTTGGCATCTGAATTTTTCACATCTCCAGCCAAGAAAATTTCGATGGATTTTTTTAAATGTACAGCACGCCATTGCAGGACTGTAGCAATCAATTCTTGAATTTCGGAAGCTAACAAGCTTAAAATCAGGTAAATAAAAATTAAACCCAGGGCGATATCTAAAATGACAGGTAGGCGCATTTCCCAAACTCCTTCAGCGTAATTGACCAATTTAGCGTTGTATTCTTTATATCATTTAATTGGCAAAAATCTTGTTAAATTGTTTAAAAAATAACTAAAAAATTTTTATGCAAAAAATTATTATTTTTCAGAGAAAACTGAGGTAATTTGGGATCTAGCCATTGCTTGTGAAAATAGTTTGTGAAGGTATGGCAAAATTGGAGATTCGCTCTGGTCTCTACGAAATCAAACCAGTGAGTAAAATGATTAGCATAGAATATGCAAGAAGGACGCTATATTGGAACGCATCTAGAAAAACAGCATCGCACCTCTGGCAGATGGATGGATGGACTATGGCTAATATTATTGCTGTTGGTGGCAATATTGCTGTTTAGCATCAATCTTGGCGGATTGCCGCTCAGAGATTGGGATGAAGGCACTGTGGCACAAGTTGCTAAAGAAATTTGGCGTGCCAAAGCAGGTTCTATGCACTGGCTTTACCCTACCTTGGGAGGTGAACCATACTATAACAAGCCTCCCCTCATGCACTGGCTAATTGCTTGGGCTTACTCCCTGGGCGGTGTTAATGAATGGACAACTCGCCTACCTGGAGCTATGCTGACAGCCATTTCTGTGCCTTTGCTGTATTGTATTAGTAGAGAAATATTTCGCCTCCGTTGGGCTGCGGTTTATAGCGCCTTGATTTATCTGACGATGTTACCAGTGGTGCGTCATGGCAGATTAGCAACCCTAGATGGGGTAGTGGTAACGTTGTTAATGCTGATGATTTTGTGTGTGTTGCGATCGCGCCGGGACTTGCGTTATTGTCTTGGTGTCGGTATCAGTTTTGGGCTGATTTGCCTAACTAAAGGCATGGTAGGCATATTTTTAGGTGCTATTGCTGTAGTCTTTCTCTTTTGGGATACACCAAGATTACTTACCAGTTACTATCTGTGGACAGGAATCTTCATCGGTATTTTACCAGTATTGGGTTGGTATGTTGCCCAACTACTGCGCTATGGTTATCCTTTCTCTCAAATTGATTTAGACGATCAAGCCTGGAAGCAGATTGCTGCTGCTCATGGTCAGCCTGAACCTATTTGGTATTATTTCCTAGAAATTCTTAAATGGACATGGCCTTGGCTGGTATTTTTACCGCAAACTCTGGGTTTTACCTGGGAAAATCGCAATTTTAGCTGGGCGAAACTCATCCTAGTTTGGATTAGTGTGTATTTACTACTTATTTCTCTGGTTAGCGTCAAACAGCCCTGGTATATTTTACCAATTTATCCCAGCTTTGCTTTGGCCTGTGGTTTCTTTTTAACTCAGACTGAGAATTGGCGTTTATTCTCATCCTATCCCCGTGCTTGGATATCCAGTTTTGCAGTCTTGGCTTTGGTAGCATCTGCGGCTAGTATTTATCTGAGTTGGGGTAGTGCAGGTACAACAGACTTACAGATGATTTTGGCCGCCGTAGCTTTGACTATGACTTTAGCAGCAATTTTGGCAGAACGAGGCGATCGGCAATTTTGGCAAATTTTAATTTGGGGCAGTTATATTTCTCTGTTGTTGTTGATCAAATCTGACTACTGGATGTGGGAACTAGGAGAAGCCTATCCAGTCAAACCTGTGGCCGCAATGATAGCACGTGCCAATCCGGCAGTACAGCAAATCTACACATCTTTTCCTTACCCTCGTTCATCCTTGAATTTTTATAGCGATCGCACCATTATTCCTGCCTCCCCCGGCGACCTACAATATCATTGGCAGTATGATGTGCATCCCTATTTGCTTGTGAATGCTTCTGCTTTAGAAAATCTTAAATTCCCATCTATTCAAGTAGTGGGAAAATCCGCCGGTTGGCAATTGATTACAAAAGACACTCAGTAAATCATCCAGACAGGAGGCAGGAGAATTTTAGATTTTAGATTTTAGATTTTAGATTGGAGTTGACAAAAACAATCCAAAATCCAAAATCCAAAATCCAAAATTGTATCACCTGTCACCTGTCACTTTCTCACTTTCTGGAAGCAGTTCCTGTTTATAGTTTGTGATCTCCTGAGTAATAGCAATTGTAGTAAATAAAATTGCACTTCCCATAGCTAAAGCCAACAAAAAACGTTTTGAAAGCGGCAAATCTCTAATCATCCTGGCTAAAGGTCGGCTTTGACGACGCAAAGCCGAAGAGATCAGAATTTTTTTCCAAGTAAACGGATCACGGACGTAGTGACCACTTTTACAAACTACGAGTTTTTCCTGACAATAAGGACAAGTAAATAAGCCGATATAAGTTTTAACAGGTTTAGTCCTGTTATTTCTGTGGCAAATCGGACAAGTAACATAATTATTATCAAAGGTGTGTATATTCATCTAGATCGTCCGTTTAGTCCATTTACTCTTTCTATAACAATAGCTATATTCACTAAGAAGTATGGCTGGTAGTAGGGGCAGGAAGTAGGAGGTAAGAGGCAGGAAAACGAAAAATATTACCTGTTCTCTGTTCCATCTGATAGCTGATAGTGAATACTCAATCTATCTCCCCATCACAACTACTCACTGTGATAACTAACAACTTGTATTAACTAATAATTCTCTCCTATTTCAACTATTCTGATCATAAAAATTTTAACTGCTTGTCTGAGTTGATGAAAACTGTGTAAATGAAGGATATCAACCATACTTGTCTGGTTGCTTAATCATGGCTCACAATAATAATTAACCAATAAAAAAATAAATTTTTTCTTACATTTACCCCGTTTTTCCATGACTCTCTTGCCTCCTACACAACTGAGGAAAGTAACTCAACCCGTTTCCTTTCCCACATCTTCTGCTCGTTTAACTCATCTGATCAATCGTCTTCAGCCATCCCCTGAAACAGTGGTGCTGTTTTTAGCCATGCTCATTGGTGGTGGTACGGGTATGGGTGTGGTCACTTTTCATTATCTCATCCAGTTGATTCATCACTTGATGCTGGAAAATTTCATGGGACAGATAGGAGTCTGGGGTGCTTGGACTTTAGCTTGTGTTCCTACCCTGGGCGGATTAATTGTAGGTTTAATGCGTTGGCGTACTCAAGATTTTGGACCTGGACTTTCATCTTTAATTGCTTTATCTCAGGGTGGAGAAGTTAAGCAACAATTACGACCTGTTACTAAGATGATAGCTGCTGCTGTTTCTTTAGGTAGTGGTGCATCTTTGGGTCCAGAAGGTCCAAGTGTGGAAATTGGTACTAATTTTGGGGTGTTGTTATCAGATGTACTGCAAGTTTCTCAAGAGAGACAGCGGTTATTATTGGGTGCTGGTGCGGCGGCTGGTTTAGCAGCTGGGTTTAATGCTCCCATTGCTGGGGTATTTTTTGCTTTAGAAGTAGTTATGGGAGCTACATCTTTTGCTACTTCTGCTGTGAGTGTGGTGTTACTTGCAGCGGTAGTAGCAGCTTTAATTGCTCAAATTGGTTTGGGTTCTCAACCTGCTTTTGCTTTACCTGCTTACCAAGTCCGTAGTCCTTTGGAATTACCGCTTTATCTGGGTTTAGGTTTGGGCGCAAGTTTGGTTGCTTTGACTTATAAACAATCTATTCGTTTAGCTAAAGAGTTGTTGTCAGGACGGTTTAAAGGATTTGAATTTTTAGCAAAGATTCCTAAACCTATTCAACCAATTATTGGTGGTGCAATAGTTGGTTTAGTGGCTTTGCAATACCCACAAATTTTAGGAATTGGTTATGAAACTGTACAAGCAATGTTGCAAGATCAAGAGTTTTCCTTGAATTTGTTACTTGTACTGATGGGGCTGAAAGTGTTGATGACGGCAGTTAGTTCTGCTAGTGGTTTTGTGGGTGGTTTGTTTGCGCCTGCCATGTTTTTAGGTGCATCCTTTGGATCTGCCTATGCTAAAGTTTTGGCTTTGATAGTTCCCGGAGTTGCTGAATATATGGCTGCTCCTCCAGCTTATGCAATGGTGGGTATGGCTGCTGTTTTGGCGGGTAGTGTGAGAGCGCCTTTAACAGCTATTTTAATGTTGTTTGAATTAACTCGTGACTACCGAATTGTTTTACCTTTGATGGCTGCGGTGGGTTTAAGTGTCTGGTTAGTAGAAAGAATTAAACCGACTGTTAATTCTAATTCCAATCTACAACAGATTGGTCTTTCAGAATTAAAAGATGAGCAGGTGGAAATTGTACAGCAAATTTCTGTGGCAGATGCTATGCACTCTTATCCTAAAAAAATGCCGGCAAATCTTGGGGTTTTAGAAGCTGCTATGGAAATGATCCGCGATCGCTCACCCAGTGCTTTAGTCATTGATGCCAATGAACAATTAGTCGGTATTATTTCTCTGGACGATATTAACCGCACTCTTTCTCTTTGGGAAAATTACCAACATTCTCCTGGTGAAATACAGCCTAATTTTTCTAGTCAAACACTCATAGATATCTGTACCACTGACATTCTCTATGCTTGGCAAGATGAACCTTTATCTGAAGCTTTAGATCGTATGGCGCTGCGAGGTTTGCATCAGCTACCAGTGGTAGCAAGAAACAACCCCGACTGCATTTTAGGTTTACTCGAAAAAGAGCAAATCGCTTTAACTTGCAATTTAGCAGCTACGCGCAAAGCTTTACAGCACTATTTACCAATGTTGCCAACAACCGATATAGTTATTGGTCATTAGTCTTTGGCGATTAGTGATTGGTGATTGGTGATTGGGGAAGAGGTTTTTAACTGCTGACAACTGATAACCGATTGGTTAGTACACAAAAATCAATAACCGAAAGTCTGGGTTTAGCATTGCTAAACCCCTACAACTGACAACTGATGTTCTAGCTGAAAACCTCTACAACTAAATTTTGATTAAGCTGTAGCTTCTTCTACTTCACCATCTTCTCTGTCTTCTGGATCTACTTGGCGTAGTCGAATATGCTTCTTGCCTAAGGTAATGATAAATTCATCTCCAGGTTTAAGATTCATCTGTTTTGTATAAGCTGAACCTATGAGTAAATTGTTGTTAGACTGCACGCTAATTCTATAGCTGGCACTGCGTCCACCACGTCCATTAGCACCTGGTGTACTGTCCAACTCAATGCCCTCGGCATCAATTAAGGCATTCAAGAATTTCATCATATTCACGCGCTCTATACCATTTTTGGTAACAGTATAGTAGCCACACTGTTTAGCTTTCTCTTCCTTGCTTTCGTTCTCTAGCTCCTTAACTTTTTGGAGCAGTTCTTCACCAACAAGGGGGTCATTTTTTTTCTGTTTAGGCATCAACTTTGGTCGGAATTAAATGATTGAAGTGGTTGAATCGATTTTATTTTAACTGATACTGAGCTAACAGGAACGGAATCCTTTATTTTTTTATCTCAGCATAGCCAAGTATATTACACTCTTATGAGAAATTGTTGCACAATTATCAATCTTGTCAAGATATTTTCTAAAATAAAATTCTGATCATGCTCAGAGAGAGATATATATAGTTTGTGAATTACTGGTAAACTGTATTTGTTTAAGTTTTTTAAAGTAACGTAAAAAAGTGGTTTGCTAAAGGAAGATGATTCTAAAGTCTTTAGTCATTAGTTATTAGTCATTGGTTATTGGTCATTAGTCATTAGTCAGGAGTTCAAGGAGTCAGGAGTCAGAATAATTTTAGATTTTAGATTTTAGATTTTAGATTGGAGTTGACAAGAACAATCCAAAATCCTTGCATCCAAAATCCTTTCATTGTATTCCCAGTCACCAGTGACCAGTCACCAGTCACCAGTCCCCAGTCCCCAGTCACCTATTCCCTGATCAATGAAATTAACCACGAGAGGACACTATAGTGTTAAGGCGTTGCTGGATTTAAGTTTACAGCCGAAATATGGACCTGTATCTGTCAGAGCGATCGCTAAACGTCAAGATATTCCGGCTCCCTATTTGGAAAAGCTGCTAATAGAAATGCGCCGCGCTGGGTTAGTCAACTCAATTCGTGGCAGTGTTGGTGGCTATCAATTAGCAAGAGAACCTGCACAAATTTCTATAGGACAAATTTTAGAGGCTGCTGGGGAAAATATGACTCACATACCTCTGAACAGTCCACCACCTGCTCAAGCGGAAGATTGGGTAACTTTTACCCTGTGGCAAAGACTGAACCAAAAGTTAAAAGAAGCTTTGTATAGTATTACTCTGGCAGACCTTTATTATGATGCCCGCAGTTGGCAAGCATCTCTAGGGGAAGAAGCAAGTTTTGTAGTTTAGTCAGTTCACTGGTGACTGGTGACTGGTGACTGGTGACTGGGAAAGAAAATTTTAGATTTTAGATTTTAGATTTTAGATTTTAGATTTTAGATTTTAGATTGGAATTGACAAAAACAATCCAAAATCCAAAATCCAAAATAAATCACTCCTGACTCCTTGAACTCCTGACTCCTGACTAATAACTAATGACTAATAACATCTATATATTAATTATTGCGGCTTTGTTAGATTACCTAATTGGTGATCCTTGGGGTTGGCCTCATCCAGTGCGAGTGATGGGGTGGTTAATTTCTGGTTTAAGTACATTTTTGCTTAAACACTGTCAAAGTTCTCAAATACAACGTCTAGCTGGAATTGTACTTGCTATTATCCTCATTATTGGCAGCGGTTTATCTGGTTGGTTAATAGTTCAAATTGCCAGATGGTTACATCCATTGTTAGGAATTGTGGTGGAGAGCATTTTTTTAGCTAGTTGTTTTGCTCTTCATAGTTTGCGAAAAGCTGCTGTGGATGTTATCCAACCTTTAACAAAAGGTAACTTAGAATCAGCACGACAGATTTTAAGTAATTATGTAGGTCGGGATACAGAAAATCTCTCAGAAACAGAAGTTTTGCGAGCAATTCTGGAAACGGTGACGGAAAATGCTACTGATGGGGTCATGGCTCCTTTGTTTTATGCAATTGTGGGTGCATTAATACCATTGGTTGGACCTGTGCCTTTAGCACTAGCATATAAAGCCAGTAGTACCTTAGATTCAATGGTAGGTTATCGAGAAGCACCTTATACTTATATTGGTTGGTTCAGTGCTAAGTTAGAAGACTGTTTAACTTGGGTTCCTTGTCGGTTAACAGTGATGACTTTAGGGCTGTTATCAATTAAACCTTTATATGTTTGGCGTATTTGTCGTCGGGATGCTATTCAAGATCCGAGTCCTAATTCTGGTTGGAGTGAGTGCGCCTATGCTGCTATTTTAGGTGTGCAGATGGGAGGTATAAACTGGTATCGTGGAGTAGCTAAACATAAACCACTCTTGGGAGATGCTATTTATCCCATTACCCCAACTTCGATTTTCCAAGCTTTACAATTAACTCGATATTCGTTTTTATTATGGTTGGGAGTAGGAATATTTTTAATTCATAATTCATAATTCGTAAAGAAGAGAATAGGGAACAGGGAATAGGGAATAGGTAGATTGAATTTTGAATTTATTTCTTACCAATCACCAATCACCAATCACCAATCACCAATCACCAATCACCAATCACCATGTCTACCAAAGTCGTTGAAATTCTCTCATCAGAAGAACTGCGTCGTACTTTAAACCGTCTTGCGTCTCAAATTGTGGAAAGGACGCGAGATTTGTCACAATTGGTACTTTTGGGTATTCATACTAGAGGTGTGCCGTTAGCCAATTTATTGGCACGTCAAATAGAAACTCTTGAAGGTATCAGTGTGGATGTTGGAGCATTAGATATTACATTTTATCGTGATGATTTAGATAAAATTGGTTTAAGAACTCCAGCCAAAACTGATATTCCTTTTGACTTGACAGGGAAAACTGTTGTTTTGGTAGATGATGTCATTTTTAAAGGTAGGACAATTCGCGCTGCTTTAAATGCGGTTAATGAGTATGGTAGACCAGAGGTGATTCGTTTAGCTGTATTAGTAGATAGGGGTCATCGGGAATTACCTATTCATCCTGATTTTTTGGGTAAAAAATTGCCTACTGCTAAGGAAGAAATTGTCAAAGTTTATTTACAAGATGAGGATGGAAGGGATGCAGTGGAGTTAATTGGTAATTGAATTTGATTGGTGATTGGTGATTGGTGATTGGTGATTGGGAATAATATTTATTATCCATTACCCATTACCCATTACCCATTACCCATTACCCATTACCCATTACCCATTACCTATTAACTGTTAACTGCGCTAATAGTTTGTAATAATTGGGTTGATGTAAAAGGTTTGCACAAAAAAGCGTTAACACCCATATCATAAACTGCGTTGACTTTATCGCTGGGTGCTAGTCCACTAACAGCAATAATTTTGATATTGGGATTAATTTTTTTCAGGGTACGGATGCTGGTGAGTCCATCCATTGATGGCATGAATATATCAGTTAAAACTAAGGCTATTTGATCACGATGTTCTACATATAGGGCAATAGCTTCAATGCCATCACGGGCGGTAATTACTTGATAATTATAGCTTTCAAGTGATGTTTTTGTAATTTCACAAATTGCAGATTCATCATCGACAACTAAGATCATTTCTCCATTACCTTGCGGTAAAGATATTTCAGTTTCTTCTAAAATTTCGTTGGTATCTTGTGCAGGTAAATAAATTTTAAATTGACTGCCTTTTTTTTCTTCACTATAAACATTGATAAAACCACCATGACTTTTGACAATTCCCAATACTGTGGAAAGACCTAACCCAGTACCTTGACCAAATTCTTTGGTAGTAAAAAATGGTTCAAATATCCGGTCTATAATCGTAGATTTAATCCCAATTCCTGTATCAGTCACAGTAATGACAACATAAGGTTTAGCTTGAGCATCAATGTGGATTTGGGCGTAATTTTCATCAACTAAAAGATTTTCGGCAGTGATTGTTAATGTACCACCGTTGGGCATAGCATCACGGGCATTAACACATAAATTCATTAACACTTGATGTAATTGAGTAGCATCACCAGATACAGTCCAAAGATTTTGGGGAATTTGGGTGATAACTTCCATGTTTTTAGGAAATGTTTCTTGAATAATTTGCTGAATTTCAATGAGTAAATGTTTTAATTGTAAAAGAGTGCGATCGCCATCCATTCCCTTAGCAAAAGATAATACTTGTTTAACTAAATTTGCACCGCGTTTAGCATTGCTAATTAATATAGGTATTAGTCGTCGAGCGCGTTCGTCCTTCACTTGAGTTTCCAAAATTTGCGCTGTCATTAAAATAGGTGCGAGGACATTATTTAAATCGTGGGCAATACCACTAGCTAAAGTGCCTATACTTTCTAGTCTTTGGGTGCGGAGAAATTGCTGTTCTAATTGCTTTTTTTGGGTAATATCAGTGTTAACAACTAAAATAGATTGGGGCTTGTTTCCAAATGCGGGTACTAAAGTACAACGACTAGCAACGATTATTGTTTTACCACATTTGCTAATTTGCTCCAATTCTCCTTCCCAAGAACCATGTTTCAGGAGTATTTTTAATGCTTCTGAAATTTGGGAAAATTTTTTTTCTGGACAAAGATGCTGGATTTTTTTTGTTAGGGCTTCTTCTTGACTCCAACCATATAGATGTTCAGCCGCTTTGTTCCAAAATAAAATTTTGTCATCTAAATCCCCTACAAAAATAGCGTCTGTAGCGACATCAAGTAAAGCTGCTTGTTGGCGAATTTTGTGTTCTGTTTGTTTGCGTTCAATGGCGTAGCGGATCGAACGTTCTAATAAAGGTGCAGTTAATTGACTTTTTTCTAAATAATCGACTGCTCCGGTTTTCATAGCTTCCAAGTCTATGTGTCGATCTCCTTGACCTGTGAGTAAAATAAAAGGACAATTACAACCATTATTAATAGCTTCACGCAACAGTTCTAAACCATTATCTGCCCCTAAACGATAATCTACTAAATAGATATCATGTTGGTGTCGAGCGATCGCTTCCCTAGCTAATTGATAACTCTCCACCCATTCTAACTCACAACCAGTTACTTGAAATTCCCGAAACCAATCACGAGTTAGAATATAATCATCTTCATCATCATCAATTAACAAAACTTTAATGAGTCTGTCATTCATGATCGCCTCTTACTGCTTATAGGGGCAGTTCTACAATTTCAAACCAGTATTTTCCTATAGTTTTCATCACCTCAACTAAGGATGTGAAATTTCTAGGTTTTTGAATAAAGGAATTTGCACCTAAATTGTATGTATTATATATATCTTCTTCTGTGTTAGAACTTGTCATGACTATAACGGGAATTATCCGGTGTTGGGGGTGATTTTTCAGTTCTTTTAGTACCTCCAATCCATGTTTTTTCGGCATATTTAAATCCAGGAAAATTAAACCTGGTCGCGGTGCTTTATTCACATCAGTATACAAGCCCCGATGAGATAGATAATCCATCAATTCTTCACCATCCCTGACGATATGTAGTTTGATAGGCAATCGGCTTTCTAGCAAAGCATCATGAACTAATAAGCTATCATCATCGTCGTCATCAGCCATTAAAATGGTGACGTTTGGTTGCCGATCTTTCACTCCTAATGTCTCCTTTTTACTCATTACAAGTATTAATTAATTATTCAATTATTCCTAAGCATTCAGCAAGTGCTAATTAAATAAATTTACAGGCTGGTATTTGTATTTTTCAGCCGCTTGCTGAGGACTGACTGCCCTGGGTTGAATGCTGACAATTATTGAATTGCCTGCAACTGCTGTCCACATTTGTACAATTAACATCATTTTGGGGTGTAGTAGTAATCCATCTCTGGGAGGAAAAATTAGAGATGATAATTAATTGGTAAGGTAATAATAAATTTTGCTCCTTGTCCTGGTTGACTTTTTGCTGTAATAGTACCGTGATGGCGTTCAGTAATTTTGCGACAGATTGCTAAACCGATGCCCGTACCTTCGTATTCACTGCGACTATGCAACCTTTGAAAAACATTGAAAATGCGGTCAAGATATTTTTCTGCAAACCCAATACCATTATCTTCAACAATAATTTGATAATAGGTGTTACCAACGGATAAATCATCAATATCATTGTTGAAAAATTGACCATATATTTTGATCACAGGTGGTTGATTTGGACGATGAAACTTGAGGGCATTACCAATGATATTTTGCAGTAATTGACGCATTTGTAGAGGATCGGCCTGAATAATAGGTAATTCCCCTATTTCAATTTGTCCTCCAGTTTGCTGGATACTTACTTCTAAATCAGATAATACTTCTTGGGCAATTTGTGTTAAATTTACTGCTACATAAGGCTGCGCTCTAGTTGTGACTCGTGAAAGTGTTAATAATCCTTCAATTAATGTTTCCATTCTCAAGGCTGCATTTTGCATTCGTTGTAAATAATCCCTTCCTTGTTCACTTAAAAAGTCTCCACAAGTGACTTGCAACCTTTCGCAAAATGTTTTAATTTTCCGCAGTGGTTCTTGTAAATCGTGAGAAGCAATAAAAGCAAATTGTTGTAGTTCTTCGTTAGAACGAGCTAGTTCTTGTCGTTGTTTGGTTTCTTGTTCTAAAATCAAACTTTGTGCTAAAGCTATACCAATTTGATCTGCAAGTTGTCGCAAGAGTCCAATTTCCCAGTTTGTCCATTTACGGGTATGTAAACATTGATGGGCAACTAGCAAACCCCACATTTGATTTTGCCGAAAAATAGGAACGACAAGGTTAGCTTTAACTGCAAATTGTTGCAGAAATTCTACATGACAAGGTTGAATCTCTGCTTTCTCGATGTCGCTAATAGCACTAATTCGCCCTTGACTGTATTGTTGGATATAATTTTTACTGAAACAAGGATCATTGATGTTTTGTCCGAGAACAACAGGTAAACCGGGAACTACAGCTTCTTTGACTGCGAGGAAAGAACCATTTCCATTCAGTTGTAAAATTAATACCCGATCTGCTTGGAGTAGCTTTTGTACTTCGGTAACGCTGGTTTGGAGGATGTCCTCTATTTGTAAAGATTGCCGAATTTTCAGGGTGATATTGGCGAATAATTGCGATCGCAAGTTTTGTCTTTGTAATTCTGCTTCGGCTCGTTTGCGATCAGTCATATCCATCATGAACCCAATCATCCGCACTGGTTTATTTGTTTGGTCTTGAACAATATAACCACGGTCAAAAATATAGGCATAAGTACCATCTCTACGCAAAAAGCGGTATTCATTCGACCAGAATTGTTTATTACTATCAATTACACCACGTAGATCAGAATTAATTCGTTGTCTATCATCTGGGTGTATTCTCTCACGCCACCAATTAACATCTAAATACACTTCTTCGGATCTATAACCAAAAAGTGACTGTACTGATTGATTCCACCATACCTGATTGGTGAGTAAATCCCAATCCCTTAATACATCATTAGTAGCCAGGGCAACTATTTTAAATCTTTCTTCACTTTTTTTGATTGCTTCTTCTATTCTTTGATGCTCAATTTGTTTACGCTGAGTAATATCCATAGATACCCCACATATTTGTAAGGGTACTCCTAATGAGTTGCAATAAACTGAACCTTTACTAGCTAACCAGCGAATACTACCATCAGCCAAAACCACACGAAATTCAATTTCAAATGTTTCTCCGTCTTCAATAACTTGTTGATAAGTGCGGTTCACCAATTCTCGATCTTGGCTATGAATGCAGTTTAAAATAGTTTGATATGTGTGGTGATAATTAACTTTCTCCAAACCCAAAAGACTTTCCAGATTATCCGATATAGTAATTTTATTGGTTGGGATATCGAAAGTCCAGATGCTGATGCCAGTTGCTTCTAATACCATCTTAATTTGTGTTTCCCAGTGATGCACTTGCTCACTTTGTCCTGGTATTTTTTTAGTCATTGAAAATCCCTTCTCCATTGCCAGTAAGCAGCCGATCGCTTTGTAATAACGACAATTTTTAACAACTACTTACGTAAAATTGCATAAAAATTAGTTATGAAAACTCCATGTCTTCTGACCAAACCCAAAGCTGAAGATAGTTTTGGCATTACCTTGGCTCCATTATTTCTTGAGGAAATATATACCAAAGCTGATGATCCAGCTAATGGTGCAGTAGTAGTAATGAGTGGGATGGTTCGTAATCAAACAGATGGTAAAGCTGTGGTAGCTTTAGAGTATCAAGCTTATGAACCGATGGCTTTACAGGTATTTTATCAAATTGCCGCTGATATTCGCAGCCAATGGCCGGATGTGAATCGCGTAGTCATATATCATCGGATCGGGCGGTTAAAAATTGGGGAAATTAGTGTTTTAGTAGCCGTGGGATGTCCCCATCGCAGTGAGGCGTTTGCAGCTTGTCAGTATGCTATTGATACTCTTAAACACAATGCACCAATTTGGAAAAAAGAACATTGGCAAGATGGTTCTAGTTCCTGGGTAAGTATTGGTGCTTGTGAACAAGAATGTTGAGGTTTTTTCGGTTAAGCCCAAAAAATCTAATAAGGGTTTGCTGAATAAATGGGAAAACATTACAGTTAAAGAATTTGAGCTATTTTGACTTTCAAAAAATGTCAGAGTTTTGAGGGTAAGAACTAAAAAACCTGGCACTGGAGATAAAAATTAAAACTTATACCAATTCTGTATGAAGATGCGCCAAATTATCTAACGAACCGCAAAGAACACAAAGAACACAAAGAAACGGTATTACCCACTGTCTAAAACTGTCACCTGTTATAATTAGCAAAAGATTTTGTGAAGTATCTTAACAAGTAGAGAGCTTTTTGTTGCAATCATTTACATTATTTCAGTTTGTAACTATTTTGTGTAACCTCAAGGAATATGCCTTTAGACTAATGACGATATGGACATCATTCAGACGGGAATAAAGGCAAATGTGTTTAGTAAACTTCTTTTGTCATGAGTTTGTAGTTGCTGTTTCTGCCGTAGCTTGTATGGTAGGTTTGTTGTTACTGTGGGATACGAAACAAGAAACCAATGAAGCACAAGTAACAGAAGAAACGCTATTAAGAATGAGTTTTAGTTATTGGTTAGTTTACTGTCTTGCTTTTGGCATTGAGAAAATGGTTTTACCCCATTGGGATGGTTTAACCATGACTCTAAAAATTACTACAGCTTTGTCATATTTTTTAACATTTTCTTGTATTTTAAGTTTGCCATTACATAAATTTGCTGTACATGAAGTTGAAGAATAGTCAAACATCAAAAGAGGAGCTTTTTAAACTCCTCTCCTGATTATTTGTGATCTTCATGAAATTTTCATAGCCACAGCGATCGCATTTTCTAATTGATCCTGTGATAACTGAGTGAGAACAAAAACCTCTTGCACCGTTTTACCCTGGCGTGCAATAACTTTATAACCCCCACGAATGGGTACAGACACGCGCAATTTCATTTGTGGCGCATGACCTTTAACTCTACCAATTACAGCAGGTGTGACAGTAGTGACCCCATGCTGTTGACACAAACGCTCTAAAATAGGAATGAGTCCGGGAAGGTGGGTAGAATGATTCCAAACAAGTCTGCCATCAGTGGGTTTACTCATGATGGTTTATGCAGCTTCCAGAGGTGCCATTGTTAACCCAGCGCGGCGCAACTGTTGGTGATATAGTTCTGCTGGTTCTTGGGGACCTACCCAAACTATGGCTTGTCCTTCATAATGTACTTGGTTAGTCAGTTCCCAGGCGCGATCGCTCGACATTCCCGGAATATACTTCACTAAACATTCAGCCACGTGCTGAAAAGTATTGAAATCATCATTGAGAACAATCACCTTATAATTAGGATAGGTTTTCCGAGTAACTTGACTCACCCGATCCGGTGTTACAGTTGGTGCGGAAGCCATTCCATAAATAGCTGCAAGTCTTGTCTCCATAAATAAACTACATTTTCCAAAAAAACACTTCAAATATCTAGTTTAATTGGAAAGAGGTGACAGGTGACAGGTAACAGGTGACAGGTGACAGTAAAGAAAATGATCAGCTTTTCACAGAGATTCCCATTCTTCCCTGGTAATATTAGCTTGACGTAAAATTCGACTCAATAAACTAGGACTGATATCAGCTTGATGAGGGTTGGGAATTGTGAGTTTAAAGTCACCTTTAATCATATATTGATGTTTGCCACCAGGAAATGGTCCATCAAAACCTAAAATTTTGAGATAATTAATGAGATCACGTCACTTAACTGGACCCCAAGGAGGCATTAAGCCACCTCCTGATTAATATTAATATCAATATCATCTAAAATTGGTAAAGTATGACCTAGACGCAACCCTAAAATTATCCAACCTTCCAGAGTATTTTGTAACTCTTCCCTACAATTCTCTAAAGTTGTACTATTTGCCCATACACCAGAACATTCGGGAATTTCTGCGTAAAAAGTCCCATCTTCCAACAACTCATAAGTTGCTTTGTGCATTGCTTTGTGAATGTAATCTATTAACATTGCTGACGTTTTACAAAAAAAATACTTCAAATATCTAGTTTACTTTATGGTTGGGTTGAGAATTGACAGCACTTAAGCAAGACTACAATAAAGAATATATAAACTAATAACAGGTGAAAAATGAACACCTTTGAATTATATACAACAGACTTTCATGCTTGGACTCAAGAACAAGTTAATTTACTCAAAACTCAACAATGGCATACATTAGACACCGTTAACCTCATTGAAGAACTGGAAACCTTGGGAAGAAAAGAAAGACAAGAATTGAGAAATAGACTAGCAGTGTTGTTAGGACATCTATTAAAATGGCAATTTCAAGCAGAAAAACGTACTAACAGTTGGTTGAGTACAATTAAAGAACAACGTATTCAAATTAAACTACTTTTAGAAGATAGTCCTAGCTTAAAACCCTATTTGGAGGAAATGTTTCTCACAGCTTATGAACTAGGTTTAGCATTAGCAATAAGAGAAACTCAACTCGGTGAAAAAATATTTCCCGAAATATGTCCTTACACTTGTGAACAAACCCTAAACTCGGAATTTTTACCAGAATAGGTGACAGGTGACAGGTGACAGTGAAGAGGGAATAGAGAATAGGAGTATTCTTTATCCTGACTTCTGACTTCTGTTTTACTTCCAATCTTGCCAATTTTGATTAAAAATAGAAGTATCAGGAAAAGCAGTAGGATTACCGTTTTTCTCTAAAATACCTTTTAAAACCTGCAATTTTGGTTCTAATCTTGGTAAATCATCAACTAACTGATAGGGTGGAATATTTTCCTTGAGTGCAAAACTAGCGACAGTTCCCGCAGCAGCACCAGCAGACCATTCAAAAGAATGCACGCGATAAGCAGCAGCAGCTATGTGACTGGTAGCAATACTTTTACCTCCTACTAATAAATTATCAATTTTTTGGGGAATCATTGCTCTCAGGGCAATTTGAAAAGGATAAGCGTTACCTCCACCCCGTCTTTCTCCCGGACGTTCTATATTACCAGGTGCTTCTGGTGGACTGTTCAACATACAGGGGTGAAAGTCTATAGCGTAGTGACCGATACCCACAGCATCCGGGAAAATAGTGGAACGGCGACGCTTTCTTGCCTTATTTGGACTGACTTCACCCCTAATTACTAATATTGCTTCTATACCTGCTAGTGTCGCTTTTAACTGACGGTACATATCTGCGGGCAGAGTTTTCCGGTAATATTCATCATTATAATTATGGCGAGAAATATCAACTTCCCAAATACCAAACCCTAGGGGTTGTCCCCAACTGGGACGGCCAATAATGCGTCTTCCTTCACGCATATATGGATATTTTGATAAACCAGATGCAGTTCCCATTGGTGAATTTATACCAGTTAACAAACGGTTATTTGGTTGGGGTGTTTTCACATTTGCACCGAGTTGAGAGTCAGTAGTTCCCGCTACTAACCAGTAATAATAAGCGAGAGCTTTTTCTTCTCCTTTACGGAGGGTTTCGGTTCTTAGTCCTCCTTTCCAGCCACCGGGTTGTAATTGACCGGTCGCTTGTAATTGTTTTTGTGTATAAATTAAATTATCCTGTGCTGTTCCTGGTCGGTAGTCATTACCCCAAGTCCAGTTTTGCATAGATATGTCCCCAGGGGTGGGAGTTGTAAAATTAATACCACCGAATTTAGTTTGTTTACCTTTTTGGGGACTCCAAATACGACGATAGGTAAAAACTAAATCAAAATTGGCTAATCTTGATAGTTCATAACTAAAATATGGGGCATATTGATGATAAAATGGGGGCATGATTTGAGGTTGTGGTTCTTGAGTTGCCTCCATTGCAAAAGTATATGTAAAACCTTGGGTACAATAGGGATCATTTGTAGTGCTAGAAGATGAAGGTTCGAGATAGGAAAGGGGATCAATTCCTAAACGATAAGGTACATCTGCTAAAGCGATAATTTCCCCAGTTTCACTTGCATCTATAACATACCATTTATTATTATTTTTCTGTGATTGTTTGGGTAAAAAACGAATGATATTTTTATTAAAACGGGAGGAATTTTGATAATTGTAAGCGTCTTCTATGGTTTGGGAGAGGGTGAAGGTGTTTAAAGGTGGGGCGTTTTTTGCTGGTTGATGTTGAATGGCGATCGCACTATTTATAATTTTACCATCTGCACTAATTTGTAAATCTTTAATTACGGTATTTGGGAATAAATGTAATTTTCCTCGACCCTGTTTTTCTGCATCTTTTAACATTTGGGAAATGATATTATGAGCATCACGGGGAAGAAAACAAGAGTCACTTACCCAACAGTCACCGGGGTTAAGTTGATTATATTTTTGTTGTATGCGGTTTCTTAATTCTAAATATCCGCGAGAAAAAAATAGTTTTGCGCGTTGAGTTGGTCTTTCATCTAACGCAGATGTACCTTGAGAGGAAATTTGTCCCCCTAACCAGTCGGTTATTTCTGTTAAACAAACGGTGTTTCCTGCAAGTAAACTTTCGTAAGCTGTTGCAACTCCAGAAAGTCCACCACCGACAATTAAAATTTCACAGTTGACTGTTTTATCTGGGTTTCTGGGTGGGGTTGCGGTAACGGAATACGGTGTGAGGAAGGTGGTTAGTAGGGTGATGCTGATGAGACGTTTCATGGTTGATGCAATATGTCTACTATGTCATTTTGTAGACGGTGGTTGTGGGGGAAAGGTTCTTTGTCAGTGGGAGTTAAGTATAGGTAGGAATAAATGAACCACGAAGAAGCGAAGGACACGAAGAGGAGAGGGTAAGAGAGAGATTTTCTGTGAGTCAGCACACAATATCTACTTTACAGCTAGTCGTAATGACATTGATCAATTCGCTCAAGATATCCGAGTCATTATTCCAGAATTAGTTGAAAAAAGTGGTATTAGAAAAAAGTGATGCTCTGAAAATAAAACTAAGATTTTTCCCTTGTCTTGTTACTGCAAATAACTGCTAATTTAACTTCTACTAACGCTGCTTCCTCTGGAGTTAGTTCTAAAAATTCTGCAACTGTTCCCACTTTCCAACCTTTAGCTTCCAGAAGTTCCTGCTTTGATTTTTTCATATTTCTATCCTGATGATATTACTGGTGTGACATAATTATGGTAAAGTAAGATAGCAGAAATGTAAACCAAACTGCATGATCAACATGGAAAACACCACAATTTCTATTCCTGTAGATGCTGCCATAGCACAGGCTTACACAAAATCTTCTGAAGAAGAACAAATAAAGATACAATTTCTCTTAGCCTTACGCATGAGAGAATTATTAGATAAACCTCCTATGTCTCTGAGTCAATTAATGGATGAAATCGGCACAAAAGCAGAAGCGAGGGGATTAACTTCTGAAATTTTAGAGGATTTACTAAATGACGAATAAATACATATTTGTAAGATATGCTAATAATACAAAAATTATCACACCTCAAATATTTATTAATCAACTATAATCACAATTTTTATACTTTTATACACTTTTTATACACTTCCATCAAACACCAAGCTGATTGATAGATACCTTGTTTTCCCTTAATCTGCTAATATCAAACAACCACCCCGAAAACCAGTAACCCCACATTGATAATCTATCATAGACATACCACTGCAAAAAACCACCTTACAGATAGGGAAAGTGCCATGAACAGCAAAAACCCCATTTTTTCAAAAAAAGCTTTAAAAATCGCCATTTTATTATCACCGTTACTGTTATCTACAGGTTTTCTGGGTGGAAAACTGCAACTTTCCGCTACTGCTCAGGTATTATCAAATCAGGAACGGGAAGAATTAAACCGACTACGACAGGAAAACACCGCCCAAAAGCAATTACAGTCAGACTTTGAGCGTGCTTTTACTCGCACGAATACCCTGCTTAATATTTGGTTGACTATTTTAAGTTTATTTCCGGTGGTTTTAATTGCTACATTATGGTTATTAAGAAAAGCTATAATTAAGGATATTGTTGACCGTTCAATGCAGCAAATACAAGGAATTGAAAAGCTGCAAACTCAATTGATTAATGTTAATCAAGATGGGGAAAATTTGATTAAAAATTCTCAAATTCTCACTCAGGAATTAGCACAGGAAGTTAATAGACTAAAAACCGCAATTCAAGGTGAAGAGGAAAATTTATCTATTCTTTTATCAGATTTACCAAAATCAAAACAGGAATTTCTCACAGCTTTAGAAAGAGAAGTTGAATCTGCTCAAGAGAATATCAGCGATTTAGAATTTAGGTTAAATACTCAATTAGAACAAGTTACTTTATCTGCTCAACAACAAAAAATTACCATTGAAAATGTCAGAAAATTAGAAGCTGAGTTAGTTTCTCAATATAAGCAAATGAAGTCAGCAGTAGAAAATCAAAAAGATGCTGCTATTAATGATATTGAAACAACTCGTTCTCAATTAATATCTCAACTTCAGGATTTGGAATCGGCAACTTTACAACAAAAAGAAGATACTTTTGAAAGTATAGCACAATCACGCTCAGATTTTACTGATCAGTTATTTCACTTTCAGTCAGATGCTCAACATCAAACAGATATTTTTATTGAGAATTTAGAAAAATTAAATAATCTGTTTAAATCCCAACTTTCTGAATTACAAATTGATGCTGAAAACCAACAAGGTAGTTTATTTGATAATTTAAATAAATTACAGCTTGAGTTTTCTCAACAACTATCATTATTACAAAATTCTGCTCAAGTTCGTCAACAGGAAATTATTGATAATTTAGCAAAATCAGGTAATGAGTTTATCTCTCAGTTGTCTGATGTTTACAGTGATGTACAGGAAGATATTGAACAACAGAAATCACAGATTTTACAGAATTTACAAAATCTAGAATCTGCATCTCTTAAACAAATTAGAGAATTACAAAATGTTGCAGAAGTGCGTCAACAACACATAGTTGATAATTTAGCAAAATCCGGTGATGAATTTATTTCTCAGTTTGCTGATATTCAAACTGATATTCAACATCAGAAATCACAAATTTTACAGAATTTACAAAATCTAGAATCTGCATCTCTTAAACAAATTAGAGAATTACAAAATGTTGCGGAAGTACGTCAACAGCAAATAGTTGATAATTTAGCAAAATCCGGTGATGAATTTATTTCTCAGTTTGCTGATATTCAAACTGATATTCAACATCAGAAATCACAGATTTTACAGAATTTACAAAAGTTAGAATCTGAGTCTATGGATCAACTCAGTATTTTACCTAATGTTGCGGAAGTGCGTCAACAGCAAATAGTTGAGAAATTGCAAAAATCAGGTGATGAGTTTCTTTCTCAGTTTGCTGATATTCAAACTGATATTCAAAAACAAAAATCACAGATTTTACAGAATTTACAAAAGTTAGAATCTGAATCTATCAACCAAATTAAGGTTTTACAAAATGTCGCTGAAGTGCGTCAACAGCAAATAGTTGATAATTTAGAGAAATCTGGTGATGAATTTATTTCTCAGTTTGTTGATATTCAAAGTAATTTTGAACAACAGAAGTTGAGCATTTTGGAGAAGTTAGAACAGTTAGAAAAATTAGAAGCTGAATTTGTTAAACAACTTGCAGAATTACAGTTAGATGCTCAAACTCGGAAAGAGTCTATTTTACAAGAGTTAGCAACTATTCAACCTCAATTTATAGCTGAACCTGAAAATACACAAGTAAATATACAAGTACAAGAACCCGCAACCGAAACAATACCACAAACGATACCAGAAACCACACAACCAGAAGTTGCTGTTGATGATTATATCAAAGAAGCGGAAACGCTGTTTACAGAAAAACGTTATGAGGATGCTTTAGCAATTTATGAACAAATCGTTAACATTCAACCTGATAATGCAGAACTTTGGTTAAAACGAGGTTTAATTCTTAGTCGTTTGAAACGATATAAAGATGCGATAATGTCTTACAATAAAGCCATTAAAATTAACCCTGAATATCATCAAGCTTGGTGTGACATTGGTGTAGCTTGTGGTAATTTAGGTAAACACAGGGAAGCATTCAATTGTTTTGATAAAGCTACTCAGATCAAACCAGATGATAGTGTAGCTTGGTTAAATCGTGGTTTGTCTTTGGTAGAATTGGAACGTTATGAAGATGCGATCGCTTCTTTTGATCAAGCTTTAAAATTTCAACCCAACTCCCCTAAGATTTGGGATAAACGCGGTTACACCTTGGTAAGATTAGGCAAAGATGACGAAGCAATTACTAATTTCGATAAAGCACTAGAAATTAAACCAGACTATGCAAGTGCTTACTATAATAAAGCTGCTTGTTATGCACTACAAAGAGAAGTGGAACTAGCAGTAGAGAATTTGCAAAAAGCAATTGAACTTAAACCTAGTTATAAGGAAGATGCAGCTACAGATATAGATTTTGATGATATTAATAAAGAGCAAAGCTTCCAACAATTAATTCAGAGTTAGTCATGAGAAATTAAAAATACCCCTGCATAGTTTCTACACAAATTAGAAGCTATAAAGGGGTAATTTGAAGTCATTAATGTCTCTTGCAAGGAGAGGGGGATGGAGCAGAGAAATTGAACAATAGGTAAGCTGCAATTGTGCAAGGAAAAGCCTTAACAACAACGTAGTTTCCTTTCTAGGAAATCCTATCAATACCTCTTGATTGAAGATATAACTTATTTCTCCCATACCTCATCTATCTAGAGAAATAGTCAAAATCTACCCTAGTAAATATTGACCAATATTCAGGTTATATGATATGAAACAGTTTTTTTGAATTGATTTTGAATTTTTAACTAGAAATTTAGACTATACAGACAACCGCAGACAAGGACACTTTTGCATAAATTCAGATGCTTTATTTTTAGCATTCACATTATTAATATGTGTGAGCGTTGGTTTAATAATACCACTAAATAAATCATCTAAACCATAGGGTGTGAAAAATTGCCATTCTCCTTTTTGATCCATCCGCACACCAACAGCGGTTGCAGTGTGTAACCAATCTTTAATTCCATCTTCTGTACTGTAATATATAGTTCTACCTGTCCGCCATCTACCAAAACTAGCTTGATTTTTAACATCAAATTCATACTGAGGAAATTGTGTAGTGAGAATTGATTTTGCTTGTTGTTCTTGTTCTCGTGTTCCCTGTAAATCAAAAAAAGCAATATCAAAATCTTTGATGAATAATTGACATTTTTCACCAAATAGGTTAGACCATACGGTATTGCGTACTGCTCCTCCTGCTAACCACCAGTTGGGTAAGTTGAGTTGAGCAATGTGTGGTAGTACATCTGCAATTACGGAATCGGAGAGAATAGTTTTTAAGTTTGTAGAATCACTCATGGTTTATTGCACAACTTGAAAATACAGATAAAGTCATTTATTGACAAGTATCATAACAAGTATGATAAAATGCTTTGGATGACTAGAGTTCAGAAATGAAGCAGAGAACTCAGAGAAATAAATAACGCAGAGTTTTATAACCTACAAAGGCTACGGCTTTTGATAAAATGGTGAATAGACTTAAAATACATGATATTTATTAAGCGTAATTTCCCATGACCACTTCTTCCCGTCGTTATCACATTACTACTTTTGGCTGCCAAATGAATAAGGCCGATTCAGAGCGCATGGCTGGCATTCTGGAAGATATGGGCTTTGAATGGTCAGAAGATCCTAATGATGCTAATGTGATTCTTTATAATACTTGCACGATTAGAGATAATGCAGAACAAAAAGTTTATTCTTATTTGGGTAGACAAGCAAAACGCAAACATAAAGAACCTGATTTAACTTTGGTAGTTGCTGGGTGTGTAGCACAACAGGAAGGTGAAGCTTTACTGCGTCGTGTTCCTGAGTTAGATTTAGTAATGGGACCCCAACACGCTAACCGTCTTAAAGATTTGCTAGAGTCGGTTTTTGAAGGTAATCAAGTTGTTGCTACGGAAGAGGTACATATTTTAGAAGATATTACCCAACCAAGGCGAGATAGTAAAGTGACTGCTTGGGTAAATGTGATTTATGGTTGTAATGAACGTTGTACTTATTGTGTAGTTCCTAATGTGCGGGGTGTGGAACAGTCGCGCACTCCTGAAGCTATCCGTGCGGAAATTGAAACTTTAGGAAAACAAGGTTACAAAGAAATTACCCTTTTAGGTCAAAATATTGACGCTTATGGACGGGATTTACCCGGTTCAACTCCCGAAGGTCGTCATTTGCACACTTTGACAGATTTACTTTATTATGTCCATGATGTTCCAGGAATTGAAAGAATTAGATTTGCTACCAGTCACCCCCGTTATTTTACGGAAAGGTTAATTAAAGCCTGTGCAGAATTGCCCAAGGTTTGCGAACATTTCCACATTCCTTTTCAATCTGGGGATAATGAAGTATTGAAAGCAATGTCACGGGGATATACTCAGGATAAATACAGAAGAATTATTGATACTATTCGTAAGTATATGCCGGATGCGTCTATTAGTGCGGATGCGATAGTTGGTTTTCCTGGGGAAACTGAAGAACAGTTTGAGAATACCTTGAAGTTGGTGGCTGATATTGGTTTTGATCAGTTGAATACTGCTGCTTATTCACCCCGTCCGGGTACACCTGCGGCGTTGTGGGATAATCAGTTAAGCGAGGAAGTGAAGAGCGATCGCCTACAAAGATTAAATCATTTAGTGGCGATTAAAGCAGCCGAGCGATCGCAGCGTTATTTTGGCAGAATTGAAGAAGTGTTAGTTGAAGATCAAAACAGCAAAGATCCAACTCAGGTGATGGGAAGAACAGGAGGAAACCGGTTGACTTTCTTTACAGGAGATATCAAAGAACTGAAAGGAAAAATAGTCAAGGTAAAAATTACCGAAGTTCGCGCTTTTAGTTTAAGTGGTGAACCTGTAGAAGTGCGGGAAGCGGTAGCTGTTTGAGGTGAAAGGTGACAGGTAACAGGTAACAGTAAGGGTTTAGATTTTCGTAGGTTGGGGTTCACTTTGTTCAACCCAACCAAACCTTGTAAATGTTGGGTTTCGTTCCTCAACTCAACCTACATACTAAGAAGGAGATAAATAAAATGTCACAAGAAGAGTTTCAACAAAAAATCTTAAATTCACTCGAAGAATTAAAAACTGATGTGGCAAAATCAAATGAGAAATTTGAGGTATACAGGCAAGCTACGCAGTCACTGGTTAATTTGGCTTTCGGTTTGATTGCCAGCGCTACGATAATTACGGTGGTGTCGTCAGTTTTTAAGAGGTAAAGCTGTAACCATAATAGTTCGGACATGATCAATCCTTACCTCAAATAACCAGTTTGCTATTTTTGCCGTTTTTTCTTCACCAGAAATGAATACAATGACTGTTAATGCTAGATAATAGGAAAGCCTTAACATTTACTAACAGCCCGGAAAAGAAGTAATAATCATTATGCGAACTCACTATTGCGGCGAACTCCGACAAGAGCATATTGGAGAAACTGTAACATTATACGGTTGGGTGGACCGTCGCCGCGATCATGGGGGTGTGATATTCTTGGATTTACGCGATCGCTCTGGTATTGTGCAAATTGTTAGCGATCCCCAACGCACCCCAGACTCCTACGAACTGGCTAACACCATACGTAATGAATACGTTGTAGAAATCACTGGTAGAGTTACCCAACGCCCCGCAGAATCACTTAATCCCCGCATCCCGACCGGTGAAGTAGAAATTTACGCTGATAAAATTCACATCCTCAACGCTGTTCGTAAACAGTTACCTTTTCAGGTTTCCACCGCAGACACGGAAAACGTGCGGGAAGACTTGCGGTTAAAATATCGTTATTTAGACTTACGACGCGATCGCATGGCGCAAAATATGCAGTTGCGTCACCAAGTCGTTAAAGCAATGCGGCGTTATTTAGAAGATAATGAAGGTTTCATAGAAATAGAAACCCCTGTACTTACCCGTTCCACCCCCGAAGGTGCAAGAGATTATATTCTTCCCAGTC
This sequence comes from Sphaerospermopsis sp. LEGE 08334, assembly GCF_015207205.1. Classification (NCBI taxonomy): domain Bacteria; kingdom Bacillati; phylum Cyanobacteriota; class Cyanophyceae; order Nostocales; family Aphanizomenonaceae; genus Sphaerospermopsis; species Sphaerospermopsis sp. LEGE 08334. The sequence goes on from NZ_JADEXH010000020.1 coordinate 50,243, forward strand.
GCGTTAATGAAGGGGAATGGTTTGCTTTACCCCAGTCACCGCAACTATTCAAACAAATATTGATGGTATCCGGGATGGATAGATACTATCAAATTGCTAGATGTTTCCGTGATGAAGACTTGCGTGCAGACAGACAACCAGAGTTTACCCAGTTAGACATGGAAATGAGTTTCATGTCCCAAGAGGAAATAATAGAACTCAATGAAAAATTAGTTTGTCATATCTTCAAAATAGTCAAAAATATTGACTTACCCCGTCCTTTTCCGCGTCTAACTTATAAAGATGCGATGAATAAATATGGCAGTGATAAACCAGATACCCGCTATGATTTAGAATTAGTTGATGTTTCCGATGTTTTAAAAGATTCGGGTTTTAAAGTTTTTAAAGATGCCATTTCTAAAGGTGGAATTGTGAAAATTCTCCCCATTCCTAACGGTAATGATGCTATTTCCAATGTTCGCATTAAACCCGGTGGAGATATTTTCAAAGAAGCAACAGAAGCAGGAGCTAAAGGTTTAGCTTATATTCGCGTGCGGGATAATGGAGAAATTGACACCATTGGCGCGATTAAAGATAATTTGACACCGGAACAAAAACAGGAAATTTTAACTAGAACTGGTGCAAAAGATGGTCATTTATTATTATTTGCTGCTGCGGATGCAGGAACAGTAAATAAAACATTGGATAGGTTGCGTCAGTTTGTGGCTAGGGAATTTAATTTAATTCCAGAAGGGAAAAATAACTTCCTTTGGGTGACAGATTTCCCAATGTTTGAATGGAATGCAGATGAGAAAAGATTAGAAGCATTACATCACCCATTTACCGCACCCCATCCCGATGATTTACATGACTTGAAAACCGCCCGCGCTCAAGCTTACGACTTGGTTTTAAACGGCTTTGAAATTGGTGGTGGTAGTCTGCGAATTTATCAAAGAGAAGTGCAATCACAGGTATTTGAAACTATTGGTTTATCTACCGAAGAAGCACAAAATAAATTCGGCTTTTTATTAGAAGCTTTTGAATATGGTACACCTCCTCATGGTGGTATTGCCTATGGTTTAGATCGGTTGGTAATGTTGTTAGCTGGAGAAGAATCAATTCGTGATGTAATTGCTTTTCCCAAGACACAACAAGCACGCTGTTTATTAACAGATGCACCTGCTGGTGTGGATGGGAAACAGTTGAAAGAACTTCATGTTGCTTCGACTGTGAAACCGAAGGTTAAAGAGTAAGGTTAAAGATCCCCGACTTCTGTAAATAAATCATATTTGATGAAGATGATTAAATTAAGAAGTCGGGTATCTGGATATTTTGATTAATTTTAATTTAAAATCCCTACTAAAATTTTCATTAATATCTCTAAATCCGTAGGAACTCGATATAACATTAAGTCTTGAGTTATGATTCTTTCATCACGTTGAAAACTGCCAAATTGCCATATATCTCCTGTGGTTACAGCACCATATAATATTGGTTCGTTTCCTGATATCCATTCATTTACAGCAATTAATTCTACTGCAAGTTGAGTAAAACCGCGTGTTAAATCTGCTTGTTTTGCTTCTACAACTAATATTTGATGTTGAGTTTGCAAGTAATAATCTAAGTCACCTCGTAAAAATTGGTTGATTTCAATGGGATATTCAATATTAATTGTTGCTTGGGTAATGTGGGCAATTTCTAATAAAATAGGAGCAATTAATACTTCTCTGCGTGCAGCTTCGCTGGTGAGACTTACTCTTTGAATTGCTTCTTCTAATCTTTCTTTTAAATCAGTTAATCTAGTAATTTGATTGTTAGTTGTTGGAAAATTAATATTACTTTTGATTAAGGTTGCTCCTAGTTCTTGTAAAATATCCGCAGGTGCAAATCTTAAATCAAAGTATTTACGAAAGGTGTAGGTTTCACTGGGTTTGAGAATTTGCGGACGATGGGGGGTAGTCATAAGGTTGTAAGTTATATTGTAGGTTTTTTATTGTCTATATTATAGATTTTATTTCACGCAGAGACGCAGAGGCGCAGAGGAGAGGATAAAAAGTTGTTCACCTGACTTTTTTGAAAGGTTGGTAGTAGATTTATTGGTGAAAATGGGTTATGGTGGTTCAAGACGTGATGCAGGGAGAGCAATTGGTAAAGCTGGAGATGGGGGAATTGATGGAATAATTAAAGAAGATAAATTAGGTTTAGATATTGTTTACATTCAAGCTAAAAAATGGGATAATACAGTTGTTGGTAGACCGGAAATTCAAAAATTTGTCGGTGCTTTACATGGACAAAGAGCAAGAAAAGGTGTTTTTATCACCACTTCTAAATTCTCTCAAGATGCTAGAGAATATGTATCTATAATAGATAGTAAGATTGTTTTAATAGATGGACAAGAATTAGCTCAATTAATGATTGATAATCATGTGGGTGTATCAACTGTCTCTATTTACGAGATTAAAAAAATAGATTCAGACTATTTTACAGACGAGTAATCAAAAACCTCAATCTTCCTCTCTGCGCCTCTGCGTCTCTGCGTGAGCTATGCTAAAAAACAGGGGAAAATCGAAAATCCCCTGTCACCTTTACCGACAAACTTCTACCAAAGTATTAGTGAAATTAGGATAAGAAATAGCCGCAGCTTCAGCACGGTGAATAGTCGTAGTACCACTAGCATTTAAAGCAGCGATCGCTAAACTCATACCTATTCTATGATCTGTATGACTGTCTACCTCAGCACCCACCAAAGCATTACCACCAGTAATTTCCATCCCATCAGGTAATTCTGTAATTTTACCGCCCATTTTATTTAATTGTTGCGCCATTACGGTAATGCGATCGCTCTCTTTAACTCGCAATTCTGCCGCATCTCTAATAATGGTTGTCCCTTCCGCAAAGGTGGCAGCTACTGCTAAAATGGGAATTTCATCAATTAATCTCGGTATAATATCCCCAGCAATAGTACAGCTTTTTAACTGACTAGAACGCACCCGCAAATCTGCAACCGGTTCTCCTGCAACTTCTCGCTGGTTTTCTAGCTGGATATCTGCACCCATCATTGCCAAAGCTTCTAAAATTCCCGTGCGGGTGGGGTTAACACCGACATTTTCCACCACTAACTCAGAACCGGGAACAATAGAACCCGCAACTAACCAAAAGGCCGCAGAACTAATATCACCAGGAACAACAACTTTTTGACCGTATAATTTCGCATTTCCTGTCACAGTCACGCTGTTGGTTTCCGGGTCTATACTTAATTCTGCCCCAAACGCCTTTAACATCCGTTCACTGTGATCCCGTGATAAAGCGGGTTCGGTGACTGTTGTTTTCCCTTCGGTGTTTAAACCTGCAAGTAAAATACAAGACTTGACTTGTGCTGAGGCGATGGGTGAATGATAATGAATCGGTTTGAGTGCTTGTCCTTGAACTGCTAAAGGTGCTAATGTGTTACCTTTGCGTCCCCAAATTTCAGCGGCCATTTGTTGTAAAGGTTTGACAACACGGGACATAGGACGCGATCGCAACGAGTCATCACCTGTAACTGTAAAAAACCGCCCTGGATGGGAAGCTAACAACCCCAACATTAACCGGATAGTTGTACCAGAGTTACCCGCGTTCAACACATCTACAGGTTCTTGAAAATTACCCAAACCAATACCTTTAACCCGCACCAACTGGGTATTTAATTCGGAAATTTCCGCACCAAGCGCCCGGAAACAGTTAGCAGTGCTGCGGGGATCTTCACCTAACAGCAGTCCTTGAATTTCCGTTTCACCTTCCGCGATCGCACCTAACATCAAAGCCCGATGGGAAATAGATTTATCACCAGGAATACTGATACGACCTTGTAGAGACAGTCCAGAGGGAGGACGCTGAATAATTAAGTTTTGAGAAGCGTTTTCTTGAGTTTTTAAAGTTATAATAGCAGCCGACATTATGATACACTAGCTTTTGAATAGGCCGGAAATCTGGCAGTGACTTCAGATGCTGCCACTGGTCAATTCCTTCCTAGTATCCTACCGCTTTTTATCAAAGTAAGATGAGAAGCCCAAAATTCTGTTGATCGGACTTCGACAAAATTTGCTGTATCTGTGCCGGTGGGGTACAGCGTATGATGATGAAAAATTTTCAATATTGATAAAAATTGATAAAAATTGATAAAAATATTCACAACTTTAATGTACAAACTGATGATAGCCAGAAAAAACATTGTTTTCGGGTTTTAGCTTTCAATCCTAGCCGTTTGCATCTCGATTTGTATAGATTAACAAATTAGTAGATTCGGTTAATATGAATCAGGTTTTACTATTTAGTTGTTTAAACTAACTTTTTAAAACACCTAGTGTTGGTTTGATTTTATTCAACCGCTTCTATCACTTATCGTTCCCATGCTCACTCACCACCGCAAACCTGTTTGTTTATCCATTATTTCCACTGACTTACCAGTTTGGTCCGTAGTGGAAACTTCTGGAACATTATATCAAAAAGATACTGACAGATTTCACTTACTATTGACTGCACCACCTTTAATCAGTTGTGAAGTAGGAAATTTAAGCAGTCGAGAAAATCCTGTTCCTCAAACTAAAAAAAATGTTGAAATCCCCACAAGTCCCAGAATTTTGTGGTTGGAAATTTCCCCCTACCGAATCATTATGACTATGCAAGGTAACACTCAAGTAAGTTACCGACATTTCTGGGAACAGGGCGTTTATGGCATTAGTCGTTATTGGTTGCCTAATGAATCTTTGCAACCACACAAGCCTATTCGTTTACGTAACTTTACTAATAGCTTAAATCTTACCGGACAAAAATTACCAGAACATCTGCGACTTGACTATGAATTGTGGTCAGAAAAGGTACAACTAGGACGCTATATACTCAATTTGGAAATTGATAACTAATTAGGGTTTGATGAAAAAGTCTTTTCGTGGGGCAGGCAAGAGGAAAGGGCTATCTGTTGGTAACAAATTTTTTCATATTTCATCCTCAAATTGAGCTTGTCCTAAGTTGACAATTTCATAGACAAAACTATACTTATATTGACAAAAATCAATATATTTTCCGGAAAAAATCAACTACTTGATATATAATACGGTGATATCAAGTATTGAATTGAGACTATTGCCGACGCGAAAACCAAGCAATGATGGTGGTAGTCTTTTTCAGAAACTTAATTGGAACACAATCGCGTTGGGCTACAGCGTGAAGGTCTACAGAGGGATAACCGCTCCCATGCTCCCGTTGAAGTAGAAAGTAAAGTCTAGCTTTGTCTAGGTTTTATATAGCAGTCTTTTTGATGTGCAACATTCTGCTCTTGTTTCTCTTTTCTCGTTCCCATACTCTGTATGGGAATGAATTCTAGAAGGCTCTGCCTTCTATTAAAGTAAAAGCAGAGCCTCTAGGATGGCATTCCCAGTCGGAGACTAGGAACGAGAGAGCGAGAGAAAGCTTTTGCGTGAGAATATGGTTCTACAGACTTTGGAAATATTTATCCAAAGCTTCGTGTACTAACTCTGTCATGGGTTTATTGAGTTTTTCTGCGGTTTCTTTGAGTTGGGAATAAACATCATCTCGTAAACTCACCCGATGACGTGATTTTCCGCTGCTGGTGGGTTCTCCTGGTGTGTAAGTGGCTGAAAATTCACGGATAGCATCAAAACCAATGCGATCGCAAAAATCTCCAAAGCTTTCTTTTCCTTTCCGTGATTTTTTAAAGAAGACAAAAATCGGCTCTAAAAAGCTTTCAATGTCGTTGTGGTGCAATTTTTCAATGATCGGTTGCGCTAACCGCGTTTGATCTGGTGAACCACCTAACCACACTTGATAAGATTCCGGCGCACTACCCACAAATCCTAATTCTGCCATATAAGGACGAGCGCAACCATTGGGGCAACCGGTCATCCTTACCACAAAATGGTCTTTTTGTAAACCCACTTGATCTAATAAAGTCCGAATTCTTTCTAAAATACCAGGTATTGCTCTTTCTGATTCTGTGATCGCTAAACCGCAAGTTGGTAAAGCGGGACAAGCCATAGCATAGCGGGTTAAGGCGGCAATTTGACTAGGATCAGCAATAATACCGCATTTATCTAAAATTGCTTGAATTGCTTCTTTGTCTTCTGGTGCAATATCGTAGAAAATCAGGTTTTGATTTGGTGTGAGACGAATAGGTAAATTAAACTGTTCAACAATTGTCCGCAAAGCAGTTTTGAGTTGAAAAGAACCTTCATCTTTTACCCGACCATTATCAATGGAAATACCCAAGAAAAGTTTACCATCTCCTTGTTCATTCCATCCCAGATAATCTTGATATTTGAATTTGGGTAATTGTTTAAAAGGTTCGACAGCTTTACCAAAGTATTCTTCCACCTTGCTGCGGAATTTGTCTACACCCCAATCATTGATTAAATATTTTAATCTGGCGTGTCTTCTGTCGGTGCGATCGCCATAATCTCTTTGAGTGGCAACAATTGCCTTGACGATATCATAAACATCATCTTTGCCTACATAGCAAATTGGATCAGCGACTCGCGCAAAGGTTTCTTCTTTATTGTGGGTTCTTCCTAAACCACCACCAGCAAAGACATTAAAACCTTGGAGTTCCCCTTTTTTATTGGTCATTACTACCAATGTTAAATCTTGGGAATACAAATCTACGGAATTATCACCGGGAACAGTTACGCAAACTTTAAATTTGCGTGGCATATAATGAGTACCATAGATTGGTTCTACGGAATCATGAACAATTGTCCCAGTGCCATTCTTTTGTCGTGCTGCTATAACATCTGGGTGTTCTTCCGCACTAATAGCTTTTTCACCATCCAACCAAATTTCATAATAAGCACCGGTTTGGGGAGAGAGTAAATCAGCGATATTTTGGGCATATTCCCAAGCATACTGATAATCTGGGCGATTTTTAAAGGGTGCGGGGGGAGCCATAACGTTGCGGTTGATGTCACCACAAGCACCCAAAGTAGAACCCAGATTTTTGACAATAGTAGCGATCGCTGCTTTGAGATTCTTTTTCAAAATCCCATGTAATTGAAAACCTTGGCGGGTAGTAGCTCTTAACGTATGATTACCATATTCATCCGCCAATTGATCCAAAGCCAAATATAGCTGCGGTGGTACTAACCCACCAGGATTTTTTGTCCGCAGCATCATTTGATAATCTTTTTCCTGTCCCTTAACACGATTATCACGGTTATCCTGTTGATAAGATCCGTGAAACTTCAGAATCTGTATAGCATCTTCACTAAAATGGGTTGTATCCTGAAGTATTTCAGTCGCTACAGGTTCACGCAAAAAATTACTATTTTCTTTGATACCTTCGACTTTGGAAGGTTTACGGGTACTAACGGGAGAAGGCGCAGAGTTAACCATTACAGTAGTATGTTTGTAAATAATGCAGCAGTTAAAGACTAATTAAAAATTTAGGTATACCTTTTCTGCTGGTAGAACAGTTAGTAATTTTATGGACAAATGTCTTCAAACTACTTTTCCCGGTGTTATCCGGAATGGGCAAACTGCAATACCCTCTATCCCTAAGCTAAAAGCCGCTGGGACTACTTTTTCACTTCTCCTAATTGTTTTGATTGCCTCGTATCAACCGCGTTTTCTTGCTCTTGCACCTAGGCTTGACTCCTTTTATAGCGATATACGCAGGAAGCTTGTAGTAGCCGGACTTTCACCCCTCGGTTTGATAGTCATTAGCTCTGGGAGATTTGTCTATATTTTACCATTTTTGATGATAAAAACTATGAATAGTTATAACACCAAAAATCCGGTTGGAATTATGAATAATAACTTAATTTTAACACAGTGAAAAGCCGGCTTCATTAGTGATGTAACACTTAACAAAACCAGCAATTTCAGTATTTTAGATGTAAATCAATACTAAATGTTTTTATTATCACTTATTGACATATAACCATAAATATGTGTTGTGTCAACAAGTATCTCCTCAGTTGTCCCCAGCCACCAGTCACCAATCACCAATTACCAGTCCCCAGTCACAAGTCATCTACTTATCTAAAACGATAACCGATACCACCATTAATGCTCACAGCAGAAGCATCACTATTTTGATAAGCACCGAGACCTACTTTAGCGTTAGTGTAAACCAGGAAATTCTTAGTAACTTCAGATTCTACCCCAGCACCGACAACTACAGAATCTCTATTACCCAAAGGTGTGGGTTTACCGTCATTTTCTACGAAAGAATAGCCACCAGTGATAAAGACATTGGTTTTATTAGCAATGGGTAAATCTACAGAAACTTCAGGGATGATAGCAGCTGTTTCATCACCCCAGAGGACGTTACCCCGTGCGGAAAAAGGAGTATTTCCTAATTTTAAACGACCTGTGACATTTCCACCAAAGGTAGCATCATCGTTACCTTGTCCACCACTGGTAACACCAGCAGCTACACCAACACCAATATAACTAGCATCTGTGCCTTTTTGAGTTTCGGCGGCAGCTTTACCAACAGATAAAAATGCAGGAGTAATTACTAAGGAAGATAAAGCAGAAATTGTCACTAAAGACTTGAGTAAGCGTTTCATAAGTTTTACCACAATTTAGAAGTTTTACTGTTAAATTCTAAGTCGAATCGGAAGTTGAAATGTTCCAGATGATTTGAAAATTTACTAAATTCATTGTTACTATTAATGCAATATGTTGAACTTATCGGTATTTAGTAAACTTTTGCATCCTTGGTTATGGTTACACTGCCATCTTTGAGTATTCCAGATGAGGAAGATTTTAGATTTTAGATTTTAGATTTTAGATTGGAGTCAAGAAAAACATTCCAAAATCCAAAATCCAAAATCCAAAATTAATAACTCCTGACTCCTGTACATAACGAAAAGACTATTCTATTTGCACCTGTTCATTGATCCATTGTTGGTAGTCAGAACCAGCAAGGAGAATAGGTAGAGCGATAATTTCTGGCAGTTGATAGGAATGAATTTCTCTGACTTTAGCTGCTAATGTAGAGAATAGCGCCAAATTAGTCTTGATCATTAACTGCCATTCATTTTTTTTGTGAATTTCTCCTTGCCATCTGTAAATAGAGTAGGTGGGTGACAGACTGACAGCAGCTGCGAGTTTAGCTTCGATCACAGTTTGAGCGATCGCCTTAGCTTCCTCTTCCGTGGCAGTTGTCACCATAACTACACCATAACCAGTTGGTTGCTGCAACATTGCTAAACCAGAGACAGAGAGTAGACTTGACCATCAATTAACAAGCGAGTGATACCTTTGGCTTGGAGATGGTTACTAGCCTTTTGCAGCATTCTACTGTCAGGGACTTTAATCACGCGATCGCGTTTGGTAGAAAAGCGTTTGGCCACGCGATGATTATCAAACACTGGCAGAGTTTTCTGCTGGGTTTCAATAGTAGGAATAGCTCCCAAGTCCCCAAAATCCTTGAGTGGTCTAGTAATTAATTCCGCAGAGCGATCAATTACCAGATAACAAGTTTTCGGCAAAGATGCCACCGACAAGGGTAAAACTTGAACTGCTCCTTCTCCTGGTCTACGTCTGGTAACTAGGGGTGTAGGTTCCTCAAAATCTTCGTCTTCAAAATCCTCCTCATCTTCAAATAAATCATCGTCTAAATCATCCAAATCATCAGACTCATCCAGTAAATCATCATCGAACATATTGCTGATGACGTTTTCTTCTGGCTCCTCATCCTCTAGTATGGTTCTGGGGATGCTCGGTATTTCAGGTGGCCGATGTCGGACGATTTCTATTTCCCTAGCTACCGGCAATTCTGGTTTTTCCGTCGCAGAAGAGCGTGTTTTCACCCTTCTAATAGCCGGGATAGGAGGTGGAATTTGTTCAGACTTAGGAGCCTCTTTCACCTCTTTGATGACCGTTTTAGGTGGTTCAACCTTGGGCAACTCTAAGCTAGGTTGATCACTGCTTACAGGTGCTGTTTCGATTTTTGGTGGTTGACTCAACAGGGGTAACTGCTCGTAACTTACCTGCGCTCTGCCTTCAGGGGTTCTGGCAGCGCGTTTTAAAGAAACAAGATATTCGTAATCTTCTTCGGGTAAGGTACTTTTAAGCAGTCGGCTAATGGTTGAGTTGCTTACTCCATAGCGTTCTGCCAAAGTCGAGGTAGTTTCGGCAGTTTCTCTATATAGCTTGAGAATTTCTTGTTTGTCTGAATCTGTTAATTTTCTCACGGTAGACACCAAAATTTGTTAACTGCGTTTGCGTCCACTGGTACGCCGCTTGAGGCTCAATGATGCTTCGTATTCCAGAGCAGCGCCCATACCAAATAACACTCCACTAAACACCCAGAACACTTCTAGTATGTCTCCACTTTGATAATTTGGAAGATAGTTAGTGGCATATTTAAACCACATATCTGCAATGTAGAGCGAAAATGCTGCGGCTGCAATCATTCTCCAAGAAAGGGAAACTTTCCCGCCCCAAAACGCTAACAACATGATTGTAGCGATAATTAACAACAACACATCACTAATTACATAAAACCAATCTAAAATCAGTTTTATTTGCATCAAAATACCACTTGTTTGAGCGGATGGTGTTGCATTTTGCTGAGAAATGAACCAAGCCACAAAACTTCCTAATGCACCAACAGCAAACACAATTAACCATTGCCATTTTTCTAAGTTGATGCGTCGGGAGAACAAAGCTAGAGCCATACCTGCACCCAGGAAGATATAAGTCATGACAAAAAACACATCTGCTATAGACACATCCGGTTCTTCGCCTAAACCTATTTCTATATAGCCAAAAACTATCCCACCGATAAAATAAGCCAGCATACCTAAGCCGATAAACAGCCAAACCTTTCGGCTGCCGATAATTTGGGTACTTTGCCAGTTTCGCCAACAGAGAACAGCAGAACCCAAGTAAGCTGAAGCTTCAAAGATATTGGTTCCTAGTAAATACCAAGCTTCACGAATTTCTTCGCCGTTGGGACCACCAGGTATTTTGGCGCTGAACAACAAGAAGTATAACAGGGCTAACATTGCCCAGCCAATACTAATCAAAGTGATTCTTTGAGTCGTGAAAATGGTTTTCGCTTTGTAAGAATCGTCGTAGGATTTACTCATAGGTTTTCACTAGGTAAATGCACTTTACTACTATTTTTGACATAATTAAAGTCTTGTGTACTTGAGATAGTATTAATTGCTCAATGCGATACCTGAAGTTGGGTAATACTGAAATAACTTGTGAGCAAATAATATCCATCCTACTGCCAAAGTTTACTCAGTGGAGATTGATTTAACCAACCGATAAATATTAATAGTTCTTCTTCTGGCATATCTTGTAGCCTATCCTCTAATTGATGAGCAAAGTTTGTATCACCAAAATATGTTTTTCCTAGTCGGTGCAGTTCTTCCAGGAGAATAATTACATGAGTTTCTTGCCAAAGAGGCAGTTTGGGCATTTGTGAGGGTTCAACAGTTAGCAGAGCTTTGGCTGACTCTGGGGAAGATACTTGGGGAAATTGTTTTTGCTGTAATATCCCTGTGATATCTTTTTCAAATAAACCTGCTTGTCGATTACCTAATAAATCTTCAATATCCATATAAACGGCTTGCAGGAGCAAAATACTCGCCAATGTCAAAATCTCAATATTGCTATGGCTACCTGTATCACTGTCTAGCTGTTCCCAGCGAATTTTGCCCCAGACGCTAAAGCGTTCCGGTTCTTCCAGTAAGACACAGGCTTTACCTCTATTGTCAGTCAGCGATCGCCACAGAGTTTTAGCTTCAACCTCTTGACTAGCTTTAAAAACACTTATCAGGCGAAAGGTTTGCCCCTGATAATGGAGGATCGGCACCTTCTGATCCCGCGTTGGGTGCTGAACGGTAGATATTTCAACATCCTGGCGTTTAAGAATAAACATGGCACTAGCAACTAACTCCTCACAGGGGCTGTTTTGACTGGGGATGTATCATAAATTTGGGCTTCATTACCAAAAGTATAATTATTTATAATATGATGTAGGAGAATTAGGCTGTTGCCAAATACTTTACTAGCATACGCTTTAGAGTTTATCGGCATTTATGAGTAAATTCCCCCTTGACATCACAATATATCGGAAATATCCCCTTTGTTTCGTTTCTTAGTTTACATCGACTGATTCATTACTTGGATATCTGTCTTGATATTGGGAAATTTTTAATTTGCTCTTGCTTTTTACTAGAAAAAATATATATAATGGTTTATGGTAATCTGTTGAAAAACAAAAACTTTGGTTTTGGGCGCGTAGCTCAGTGGATAGAGCAATTGCCTTCTAAGCAATCGGCCGCAGGTTCGAACCCTGCCGCGCTCGTTTTAATTCAATATTCATCCTCAATGCTTGTAACTATGAGCCAGAGGTTGTGGTTAATTAGTCTTAATTGAACAAGTTATGTGCTACACCATAGACATATAATTTTTCTTTATGCTTTAGCGAATAACATTTAATTAAGTATGAGAATGTATTAATTTTACCAAAAATATCCATAATCATCAGAAATCATCAGACGGAAAGAAGATACCAATTCACGATATTCTATTAACTTAGTTTGAATTATTCGTGAAGCTTATGATTAAAAACGATATCTGGATTACCGAAATGGCTCAAAAAGGTATGATTTCGCCTTTTGAACCTAGTTTAATACGCCATGCTGAAGATTTACCTGTAATTTCCTATGGTTTGAGTAGCTTTGGTTATGATATCAGGCTATCGCCCAATGATTTCCGTATTTTTAGACATATTCCCGGTACTGTAGTTGATCCTAAGAATTTTAATCCTGAAAATTTAGAACCCACAAAACTACACACTGACGAAAATGGTAGTTATTTCATCCTTCCTGCACATTCCTATGGACTTGGTGTGGCTCTGGAAAAGCTGGAAATACCAGATAATATTACAGTAATATGTATTGGCAAAAGCACTTATGCGCGTTGCGGCATTATTGCAAATCTTACTCCCGCTGAAGCAGCATGGCGTGGTTATTTAACTCTGGAATTTTCCAATGCTTCCAGTGCTGACTGTCGTATTTATGCTAATGAAGGTATTGTCCAGTTAATGTTTTTAGAAGGTGAACCCTGTGGGGTTAGTTATGCGTCACGTCAGGGTAAGTATCAAGATCAGTTAGATGTTGTAACTCTGGCTAGGGTTTGACATTATTGTTAGAATATTTGCAGTCTGTTGAAAATTGAATAATAAATCATAATCAACAAACATGATATTATGAATCGCCCGCGAATTATTCAACCTGGACAAAGTTATACATTTAGTAAATACTTTGATTTACCATTTTCTCCAGAAGATATTCTTGCTGAACTGGGTTGTGTTTATCAACGTCAAAGGTTACAACTACCAAAGGTAGAATTTAATATTGATCATCTTCCAGAATTAGAACGAGTTATTGATCGTAATTTACGCCGAGTTAAATTATTAACAGAAGATGCAAGAAAACAAGTCATAATATCACCTATTCTTTTAGAGGTTTGTGAAATCACAGAAACTCAATTGAATATTGAATATCCGATTAATGTTAGCGATCAATTAAAAGGTAGTTTAGATTATTACATTAATAAAGGGAAAGGTTTATTAGTTATTGAAGCTAAACAAGCTGATTTGAGTAAAGGTTTTACACAATTAGCTGTAGAATTGATTGCACTTGATCAATGGATAAATTCTGAAAACCCTATACTTTATGGTGCTGTAACTACAGGTGAAGATTGGCGTTTTGCTATTTACAAACGTCAAGAAAAAGAAATAATTGAGGATTTAAAATTGTATCGAGTTCCTGAAGAATTAACTGATTTGGTTAGGATTTTAGTTGCTATAGTTAGTAAATAATCAGATACCCGAATTCTTGAAGAAGTCGGGGATCTATCCATCTTTGATTTTAAGGTGCTAATCTGCCTTTACCCAAGCGAGATTTTTTGTACCATTCTGCTATTCCAGGAATCCATTCTTCAAAATGCGGCCACATTAATTCGCATAACTTTTGAATTTCTAACTGTGCATCTTTCTTATTTCTCAAATCACAAAAATGTAAGAAAGACCTAACATTAAAACTCACAACAAAATGCTGACGATAATCAAAAGGCATTTTACCCCTGATATGTTCCTCAGACATTCCCGCTTCAAAATCAATTTTGTATTGTTTTGCAGCTTCTAAACACCATTGTAAATCTGCTGCTCTTTTTTCTGGTGAATAATAATATTTTTTACCTTGTCTATCTGTGTAATACCCCACAGGACGCAGGTAGAAAACATCTTCTATGTCTTTTTTACCTTCCACCACTTCAATAAATTGGTTTCCGGTGTACCTAAAAGAATTATGAACCACAATACCATTGGCAATAAAATTATGCCAATTACCTTCAACTTCTAAATCATAAGTCATTTGCAGACCCAGGTATTCTACACTTTTTACTTTGACTGGATGTGCTTTAAGCTTTCTGCTGGGTGGTTTTGGTTTTTCTTGCCAGTTTTGGGGTTCTACTCCCTTGTCATCACAAGAATACTTATTGAATGAACCACGAAGGTACGAAGGACACGAAGGAAGAAGAGAAGAATTATAGGTGATCTTAGATCGGGAAGGGGGTAATATGGGTTGGTATGGTTGAGAAAATTCTACTGTCAAGCCATTACACATTAAATAACAAGGCTGTGTCATTTTGATGACAGTACCATCATCTTGAGTAACTAAACCAACTGCATCACCCATTGTTAACCAACCTTCTGAGGTAAATAGGCGGTGATTAACAGTACAATCTAAGGTTTTGCCGTCTTCTAAAGTTACTCTGTATACGGGTTGAATACCGCTACACATCACGTCTTTAATGTTACCAAATTCAAATAATCCAGTTTCTTCGTTTAGGACTCGCAAACGCATTTTACGGATGCGTTGTTTACAGTCACGGTGATATTCACCTGGTGGTTCTCCATTTCTACCCTTAATAGACCTGTGACGAACTGCTTTTTCTCCATTTGTCCACAAGTCGTATAATTCACCAATAGTTTTTTTGAGTTTCTGATTACTTTCCCCTTCACAGTTCACAAAAGTAATTTCAGTATCATAAGCCAAACACTGTACATCAAATGATACACCTACTCTGTGAGTGCGTGCTTGCTGCATCACACTATGGGGAAAGAAACCACAGTTAAAGACTATTTGTGGATGTTCTAATGGTCCGTAATGTCCTCTTTCTCCTGCTAGGAGTTGCTTAACAATGATTTCACCACATTTGGACTCGGTAGGCCATTTGTCTCGCTGATCATATACAAACCCGTCTGTATAGTCTTGGTGCATCGCAGCATAAATGACTTGTTGGGGGTTTGGTGTTTTGGCAATAACTTCTACTCTAAATTTATCCATAACTACTCAAAATTAAGGTTTTTAATAAAGATAGCAATTAACCAGTTAGCAAGTTGATTGATGAGAAGGGAGAGAAATCAAACTCTCTGGATGATCATACATATATCCCAGATATTCAGATACTTTACAAAAATTAATTTATCTGTTACAGTTCTTAACATAGAGAAAAGTTAAGGAGATAACATAATGGCTACAAACGGTTCTATGGTTGATGATCAAGGCAAAATGAATAACTTTGCAGTTGAACCAAAAGTATATATAGACGAACAAGGCGATCGCACAGGTTTTACACCTTATGCAGAATTACTCAATGGTCGTTTAGCAATGATTGGTTTCATTTCACTGATAGCATTAGAAGTATTCACAGGACATGGTGTGTTAGGAATTTTGAGAAGCCTGTAGAAAATAATTAAAATCTGCTTACATAAATAACAATTGATAAACTAGAGAGACGGGAAAATTCTCGTCTTTTTAATTTGGGAATATGGGAAAAAAATTTATGGTATGTTGTCAGCATTAAGCAAAGGGGAATCTATGGTTTTAACTGCTTCAACAATGTTACCACTAGGTACTAAAGCACCAGAATTTCATCTACCAGAAGTAGTATCTGGAGAAAATATTTCACTGGCTAATCTTGCCGATAAAAAAGCATTATTAGTGATGTTTATTTGTCGGCATTGTCCATTTGTAAAGCATATTCAAACAGAATTAGCCAATTTAGGAAAAGATTACTTTAATAGTGATTTGGGAATAGTTGCTATTAGTGCTAACGATGCTCAAAACTACCCAAATGATGCACCTGAATCATTAAAAGAAATGTCCACAGAGTTGGGATTTAAGTTTCCTTTGTGCTACGACGAAACCCAGGAAACAGCAAAAGCTTACACAGCAGCTTGTACACCTGATTTTTTCCTATTTGATCAAGAAAGAAAATTAGTTTATCGCGGACAATTAGATGATAGCCGTCCTAGTAATAATAAACCAGTCACAGGTGCAGATTTACGCGCAGCAATTGAAGCCGTTTTAGTTGATCAAGCTGTCACCAGTGAACAAATTCCCAGTGTGGGTTGTAATATTAAATGGAAACCTGGGAACGAACCTAATTACTTTGGTTAAGAAAATTTTAATCATCTCCAGATTACTCACACATTACTCACACATTCTGATTTCTGAACAGGTGGGAATTTCCCGCCTGACTCCTGAATTATTAACCCTAAAAATCCACAAATAAAATCAACAAATAAAAATTAACCTATGAGGGGTGAAATTCTATTTTTCTAGTGTTTATTGGTTGTACTGGACGAGCATTTACTTGATATAACTTTTGGAAAGCTGCAATTTGTTTTTCAGAAACTTGAGTTGCTTGTGTCAGTACATTCCATTTTACATTTTCGCTGCATGGTGGTGTAGTTAGTGAACCGATATAACTGAAAAAAGCTTTATTTTTAGGTAGTAAATTAGCAGCGTTAATCGTATAATTTTCAATGTCATTGATTTTTCCCACTGCGGGAATATGCTGCCAAATCTGATCGATGAAGGGATTAGCTGAACCTTTATTCATCATCACTCCCACAACTGCTAATTGGTTTTTAGCATTGCGATGTACTAAGTGCATTTCCAGAGCAGATGCTTTATTATTAATAGTATGTTCACTGGGTATATGAAAATGAAACTGGATGAGTTCATATTCCTCATCGTTAATTTTCATAGTGCTACCTGGGTGGTAATTGACTTGGACAGTATAACCATTATTAACAACTAATAAAGGTGTGGGTTGATAGTTAAACTCTATTTGTACAGGAGTTGCTTCTACTGCATTATTTATATTGATAGGAGATTGATTTTTCCCTAGTTCACAAAGCGCAAAATCAGGACTGATTTCTCCCCAATGAGTAGGATTTGCTGCACCTGCATAGCTCCATTCTGGTGTATTTTCCTCAGCTATGACTGGTTTAGGAAATACAGCTATTAATCCTATTAAAAATACTACAATTACTATAAGATTTAGAAACAAAAGGTTTTTTATTTTCCAGATTAGTTTCATCCTACTCAAATCTATACCTCAATAAAATATAATTAAAAATGCAAAGGATCACAATTCAAATTTCCCAACTTCAAGAGACAAAAATTTTATTAACACCCCAACAACAACATTATTTATTGCGAGTTTTGCGATTACAAGATGGGGATAAATTTATCGCAATGGATGGTATGGGTAAATGGTGGTTAACCCAGTTAACAGGAGAAACAGGAGAGATTTTAGAATTACTGGAAGTGAAAACCGAGTTACCGATATCTATTACTTTGATGGTAGCTTTACCAAAAGGAAATGGTTTTGATGATGTTGTCCGTTGTTGTACGGAGTTAGGTGTAACTTGTATTGTACCAGTTTTGAGCGATCGCACCTTATTAAATCCCAGTCCCCAAAAATTAGAACGTTGGCAGCGCATAGCTGCTGAAGCTGCGGAACAGTCAGAGCGTGCTTTTGTCCCTATCATTTTAGAACCTGTAGCTTTTAACACTGCTTTAAATGAACGTGCAGCAAATCAGCGTTATAAGCGTTATATTTGTGAAGCGCGGGGAAATTATCCACATTTAATAAAAGTCCTAAATAACCTCTCTGGTGAAATTGTAGGTGAAAATATAGGTGAAAATATAGGTGAAATTGTCATTGCCACAGGACCAGAAGGAGGATGGACAGATAAGGAAATTGAAATGGCTATAAAAGCCAAATTTCAGCCTGTTTCCCTGGGTTGTCGCATTCTCCGCGCTGTCACTGCCCCAATTGTAGCATTATCCTTGATTGCCGCTGCTTGTGAAGCATAAACCGCAATACTTTAGACATCTGGTGAAAATAATGGTAGGGACAATTCATGAATTGTCCCTAGAACGGGTTTCTGGTTATGCAAACCCTAATTACCGGATATGTCTTTTGTGATAATTATTCGGAAGTGAATGTAATTTGCGGAATGTGGGTATAAATGATATATCTCACGCACCAAGATAAAGATAACGCTGTTTGCGTCTTTACTTCTAGGGGTGAGAAATTCATTTAAGTTTATATAAAGTCATGTTGGAAGAAGTGATCGCCGCCTTTGAACGCAAAGACTACCAAACCGCAGTTACATTAATTAAACCATTACTCAAACAATCACCGGAAGATCCTGGGGTGCAATTTTATTTTGCACGGTTACAGGAAGTTTATGGAAAGCGACAGGAAGCAGAAAAAATTTATCGTCAACTTTTGAAAGTGACCATCAATAATAAAATCATTTCCCAAGCACGTCAAGGTATACAAAGAATCAAAGATTTTGAACAAACAGAAAGACAAAAAGCCATTGCTCAAGCAATAGCAGAACCAAGTAATCATGAACCGGGAATTTTAGTTTTAGAACCGATTAATAATCAACTAAAAACCGTAGCTGCACCCAAATTTGCCCAAATTATGCAAATTGATACTTACTCAGCTAGACTCATGTTACCTAGTCGTAGTTGGCGAGTATACCGCACAGGAAAAATAGGCGAAATGCAATTTTATGGCAAACAATTACAACAAGCTGGGATTCCCTGTTTTTGGTTAAAAATATCCCAAATTCAACAAATTCAAGTACATCAAGTCCAATATTTTTCTGAATCATCACCTAACCCAAAAGTTGTATGTGTCAGTTCAGAAAATCAACTTGGTTCTTTGAGTTTTGATTGGTCAGAAGTCACAGCCAAAGTTGTGGGACTTTTACCTATTTTTGAACAGGTAGTAGATATTAATATTCGTGGTAAATTAGAACGGAAAACCCAAACTCAAGACTATTACCAATTTTGTGATTTACACCTACCAGCAAGACGTAGTATTTTAAGAATTTATGACAATGGCTATGAATTTCAAAAAGGTTTAGAAATCACTCCCCAAGCTACACAAAACACAATTAGAATTAATTGGAATAGTTTGATGAGTTGGGTTGAGCAAAAAATACCTCAAGTTAAAACTTCGTCAGATTTTCAACCTTTTGGAGAAACAGTTTTAGATCAAACAGAAGTGCTAAATCAAATTCCCTCTCATATTCAATTATTTAGGAGGGAAAATACTAATTGGGATGCAGCTTTTCAGTTATACAGTGGAATTGTGTTTGTGAAAAACTGTTCAAGTAATTAATAAATCAGTAAGTTTGAGATTTTGGATTAAAGATAGGATTTGTCTTTGTGTTTGCAGTTGGGGCTTTAGCCCTGATTTTGAGGACTAAAGTCCTCACTACGAGCAATATATTCTATATTAAACAAGTTAATTAATCCAAAATCTAAAATCCAAAATCTAAAATCCAAACTTTACTTATTCAGGAGTTTTTACTTGACGGGCCATATCCAGAAAAATATTCATGTTCGCACCTGGACGACGACGACCACCAAAAGATTGTCCCATTAAATATTTGGTTGCAAAATTTGTTTCAGTTGCTACTGCGGGTTTCGCGGGTTCTGCTTTGGGGGTTGGTGCTTGAGCGGGTTCTGCTTTGGGGGTTGGCGCTTGAGCGGGTTCTACTTTTGCTGCTGCTGCTGGTGCTACGGGTGCTGCTGCTGGTGTAGTTTCTCCAACTTCTTCTTTTAGTTCCAAGTAGTATTCATCTTTTTTGCCAAATAACCCACCGATGAAACCAAGAATACCACCGATTAAATTTTTGATAAATCCAAACATGACAATTTCTCCTGTTTTTAAATTTTTGTCATATCACCGTAATTGTAAATTATTTCAACATAATTTTACATTTTGTTGCCATAATCATTGCGGTAATAAGCTGTAATAACTTTAGGGATTTTTACTAAATCGCCTTGTAGTCATTCTATAGGCCAATTGTTATGACTTCATTACAACCATTAGCGACTTATGAATACCAGCGAAATCATTATTAAATCTTACCGTATCTATAAGCAAGATTCTGAGATATTCCTTAACAAAATTTAACAACATTGGTTAATTGCAAAAACTGTCATAGCTTTTGGGTTGATAGCTCTGATACTTGTTTATATTTTTTACATAATCACATCAAATCAGATTTGATGAATACTGACAATTTTTTACAGATTTATTTCAAAAGTATCACTATGGAAATCAAAACACAAAAGCACAATCCTGTTTTATTAGTACACGGAATTAACGATACTGGGGCGGTTTTCAACAAAATGGCGCGTTACCTGGGAAAGCAAGGTAGGGTAGTTTGTACACTTGATTTAATTCCTAATAACGGTTCTGAGCTTTTAGGCAAATTAGCACAACAAGTAGCAGATTATGTAAACATTAACTTTACACCAGAACAACCATTAGATATAGTGGGTTTTAGTATGGGGGGAATAGTGAGCCGTTATTATATTCAAAGATTGGGAGGAATAGAAAAGGTAAAGAGGTTTATTACCATTTCCTCACCTCATAATGGAACAAATATTGCATATTTAACTTGGTTAAAGGGTGCTTTACAAATGCAACCTAATAGTGATTTTTTAAATGACTTAAATTCTGATATAGAAATGTTGAAGAAGTTAAATTTTACATCTATTTGGACACCTTATGATTTAATGATTGTACCTGCGGATAGTTCAAGAATACCTGTTGGTAAAGAAGTTATTTTAACAGTTGCTCTGCATCCTTGGATGTTAACAGATAAAAGGACTTTTGAAGTAGTAGCAGCAGCATTAGATGAACCAATTAGTCATTAGTCATTAGTCATTAGTCACGGGAGCATACCAATGCAATAAAAAATAACCGCAGCAACACCAAAACATCTCTTAAACTCTCTTACCTTTGTGTCCTTTGCGTCCTTTGCGGTTCAATCATATCAGTCCCTTGGATCATTTTTTCCGTTAGCTCAAAATAAATGTACACATTTGGGATGCTCCCTTAGTCACTGGTTATTTTTACCTATCACCAATCACTAATTACCTATCACCAATTTCTGTATATTCAGAACTGCCAAAAATTGCTTCTGGATAACGATAATATTTAAATTCCATCAAATTATAAAAAGGATCTTCTAAAAAGAAAGTGTGATGTTCTAGGGGAGAACCAACGAAACGGCTTTTAGGTTGTTCTCTAAAAGTTAATTGTTTAATTTTTGCTTTTTCTAGTAATTCTTGCCAGTCTTTTTCTTGGGTGAAAATTAAACCGAAATGTCGGGGATAAATGCCTTTTTGGGGTGTTAAAGGTTCTTTAGTGATGTGGGCAACTAATTGATGTCCATAAAGGTTGAGAATTAAAGCATGGGGGCTTTCTCTTCCGGGGATGCAGCCTAAACCATCAACATAAAATTCTTTGGTTTGGGCGATGTTGGTGACAGGGAAGGCGAGGTGAAATATGATTGTGTTCATGGTGGGGGTTGATTGCCAAATTGCCAAATTATTTGACTACTTGACAGATTGATTAACCGAACTAAAAGGATCATTAATTTGTCAAAGCGGAAAAATAATCTAGCAAAGGGCAGATATAATTAAAGTAAAATAAAAAACATGGACGTAACTGGATTCGAACCAGTGACCCCATCGATGTCAACGATGTACTCTAACCAACTGAGCTATACGTCCTTAACAAAAGCGATTTTTATCATAGCATATATATTTTAAAGGTCAAGAGAAAAATGCCAATAATGGCACTAACTTTATTTTTTAGCCCTCGAACCTTCCACCACTTCCAACAAACTCCGCAACATCCAATAAGCAGAAGTTCCTCCCGGATCTTGATGTCCGATACTGCGATCGCCTAAATAACTTGCTCTGCCTTTCTTTGCTAACATCGGTATAGTATCCTTTAACCCTTGTTCCGCCGCAGTTACAGCCATCCGCAAAGCTTCCACACTACCCTTACCTTCATTAACCGCTTGTTCAAAAGCAATTACAGCCGGGGATAACACATCTACCATTGTTTTATCTCCTAACTGTGCCTTACCACGTTCAATCACTCCTGCTAAACCTGCTTGGAGTACATCTAACATATCCTTGACTGTCAATTCTTGCTTACCCGCAGTTACAGCACTCGCTCTTAAAAACCACGTTCCATATAAAGGACCACTTGCACCCCCCACACTAGATATTAAAGTCATGCTGACAGTTTTCAAAATACTGCTGATGTCCTTCCCTTCAATACTCGGTAAGATACTGCTGATCTTTTTAAAACCTCTATCCATATTGATACCATGATCAGCATCACCAATGGCTGCATCTAATTCCGTCAATTCTTCTTTATGTTTCTCAATAACAGAAACAAATACATATAACCATTGAACAATTTGCACCTGAGTAACCATTTCAAACTCCCCAGCGTAAACTTGCGGTTTTAACTGGTGCATCCCATAGCTGTAACATTTCCTCGTCTAACTTCAGCAGAGTAATGGAGCAACCTTGCATTTCTAATGATGTCATGTATGGTCCAATTAGATTACGCACTATTTCCAGTCCTTCCATCTGACAAAGTTCTGCTAGTTTGCGGTAGACAAGATAAAGTTCAGAAATGGGAGTCCCACCCATACTATTAACAAAAGCTAAGAGGCGATCGCCTTTTTGCAACGGTTTATTTAACAGTTCCACATCCTGCCATTCTTCCTTGGTTTCGTCCCACTCCCGCACCGTGCGACAATAGGCAGTATCATCAAAAAGCGATGCCTGCGGCGGGCAAAGCCAACGCCATAAAACTTCAGTAATTTCATCCCCTGACATCATAGAAACCCTTTCTCTTCCTGGTTCTCCATGAATGCCAATACCTAATTCTATCTCATCATCCCCCAAAGCAAAAGTTGGTGTACCCTTAGCAGGAACAGTACAAGAACTTAACGCTACCCCCACACTACGACCATGCAAATTTACCTTTTTGCATAAATCGGCAACCTGCTGCAAATCATAACCTTTTTCTGCCGCCGCACCACAAATTTTTTCTGCCAGTACCGTTGTTCCCACACCCCTTCTTCCTTGGGTATATAAACTATCTTTCACCGCCACATCATCATCAATAATAATATTTAATGTACGGATACCCTCACTTCTAGCTAACTCCGTAGCCATTTCAAAATTCATTACATCGCCACTGTAATTTTTCACAATATAAAGAATACCCGCACCCCCATCAACCTGCTCTGCGGCGGCTAACATTTGATCAGGAGTAGGAGACGTGAAAACCTCACCAGGACAAGCAGCATCAAGCATTCCCATCCCCACAAAACCCGCGTGCATTGGTTCATGTCCGCTACCACCACCAGAAATAATTGCTACTTTACCCTGTACAGGTGCATCTGCTCGATACACAAAAGTTGGCTCCAAATTTACCTTAATTAAACCAGTATGAGCAGCAGCCATACCTGCTAAACTTTCCCTAACAAATGCTTCTGGTTGATTAATCAGCTTTTTCATAATTTCTGTTGGCAAAGGTGCTAAAATTCAGGATAAACTTTTACAGCACCAAATTTCAGCATTTTTGCTCATAGAAGGAAACAGGGAACAGGGATTATATTTTGGATTTTGGATTTTGGATTTTGGATTGTATTGATAAACTCCAATCTAATACTGTTCGGTTAAGGATTTTTGTAGGTTGGGTTGAACAAAGTGAAACCCAACAAACCCTTGTAAATGTTGGGTTTCGTTCCTCAACCCAACCTACGTTGTTTCATTGTTTTGGGCTTAACCGAAAAGTATTGAACTCCAATCTAAAATCTAAAATCTAAAATCTAAAATTGTCTTCACCTATCACCTGTATTTAATTTCAAGAAACTATCAAAAGCGTACCAAGCTAAAACATACCAAGGAATTACTTCTAATTGCAAACCCTTAATTATTAACTGTCTCACTGCTAAAGTACCAAGTCCCAAGGGAAACAGAAAACGCAAATCTACAGTACCATTTGTAGCACGTTCAACTCGTTGGTTTAAATCAATCACTGCATGAGATATTCCCGATGCTGCTTCAGTTTGACCTTGGGTAATATCTGCAAAAATTATGCCTATATCTTTCAGTGTTTCCAAAATTTCTGATAAAGTACCAGTTTGATTATCATGATGAATCAAAATACTACCATGATGAATATTAGTTCTCACCTGACTAATGTGAGGTTGTGCTGTTAAAAAATTGGCGATATGTTGCATTTTCTCAACTTCACGATTTTCCGGTGCAATTCTCAACCGCAGTCTTCCTGGAGTATCACTGATAATTTTTGTAGCAATGGGATTAAAGGATTTATTTAAATTTGCTTTATCTGTAATTTTTAACATATAGCGTCCAACTTGATTTATAAATTTTTATCAGAGTCAGGGAATAGGGAACAGGTAGATGAGGAGGAAAATTTTAGATTTTAGATTTTAGATTAGAGTTTATCAATACAATTCAAAATCTTTGCATCCAAAATCCAAAATAACAACTTCTGACTTCTGACTCCTGACTCCTGACTCCTGACTCCTGAATTCTTACTTCATAATTCAATTACGAATTACGAATTACGAATTATTAGGAATTATGTTGATTTTCCGAAGCAGTTTCAAATGCTAGTGTGTGTTGTTCTTCTGCTATTTCTGCTCTAGCTTCAGCGATGATATCTTCCCAATTTTCACCCAATTCGGCAAAAGCTCCCTTGCTTTTTT
Organism: Sphaerospermopsis sp. LEGE 08334; assembly: GCF_015207205.1. Classification (NCBI taxonomy): domain Bacteria; kingdom Bacillati; phylum Cyanobacteriota; class Cyanophyceae; order Nostocales; family Aphanizomenonaceae; genus Sphaerospermopsis; species Sphaerospermopsis sp. LEGE 08334. Next base: position 75,192 of record NZ_JADEXH010000020.1, read on the forward strand.
CATAAGCAACAAGACCACCTTTAACTATTGATTTAACTAGGGGTTTACCAACTCCAGCAACAACAGGAATTACTACAGGTGCAAGCAAAACCGCACCAATTCCAGCGATAATTCCAGGAGCGCCAGCATCTCCTAAAAAATCAGTAATTTTTGCCATATTAAATCCACCTCCAATAAATTAGAGAATCTTAAATAAGCGGTCAGCATTTAGCTATCAGCTATCAGTAATCAGTAATCAGCTTTTAATACCCTTCACATATAAATTGGTGGGAAAATTATAAATTTTAGTTCCCTACTTATATTTTGGCAAAATTTATATGCTCCAGTTATTTGGATTTTTGGTAAATTTTGCTGATGGCTGTTAGCTGACGGCTGAATGCTTACAATAAGCTTCTTAATTTACTCTAATTTCTTTCATAAAATCCTCTGGCTAATGGTAGATGTTTTCATAATTCAGACTCAACCTTATGTAGTAGGGTTTGTATTGAGCATTAAGCTATTATCTGCTTTAACTATCCTCTGTTGATATTCAAATTCAGTCATTAATTCTTCCGTAGATTCTACCCTATCTAAAAATACCTTTCCTTCTAAATGATCATACTCATGTTGAAAAATACGTGCTACAAAATCAGTTAATTCTTGTTGTTGTAAATTTCCATTTCTATCAGTATATTCAATTTTAATTGTTTGATATCTGGGAACTAAACCCCTAATTCCGGGAACACTTAAACAACCTTCCCAACCTTTACAAACCTCGTTTGAATGACTAATAATTTGCGGATTAATCATTGCTGTTGGTTGCATTTCTGGTGCATCTGGATATCTCGCATTTGGACGAGAAGCAACAATTAATAAACGTAGTGATTCAGCTACCTGGGGTGCAGCAATTCCCACACCGTTAGCTTGAGTAACTGTAGCTATTAAATCATCAATGAGTTTTTGAATTTTATCATCTTCAACATTTTCAACCCAAGCTGCTTTTTCACGTAATTTAGGATTACCTAATTGAATAATTGATGATTTATCGGTCATTTTGCCAACTCCTGTAAAATCAGACTAAAAACTTGATTCTTGTGTAGGGGTAATTCATGAATTACCCCTACTCTTATTACTGTCACCTGTCACCTGTCACCTATTACCTATCACCTTTAATTGGTAAAGGTGCAGGTTTAACTATTAATTGAACAGTTGTTCCATTGCGTTCTACTTGAACCTGTAGAGGACTACCAACTTGACTATTTTCTACTAATTTTTGCACTTCTTCCACTTTAGTTACAGGTTGATTATTAATACTTTTAATCACATCCCCTGCTCTGAGTCCACCAATTGCTGCTGGTGATTCTGGAACAATTCTAACTAATAAAACTCCTTTTTCTGCAACTAAAACTCTATCACCAAATCTAGTATTTATTCTTTCCTTAACTTCTGGTGTCAGCGCCACCATTTGTACACCCAAATAAGGATGATCTACCCTACCTTTGCTAATTAATTCTTGAGAAATTTTTTGCACCGTATTAATAGGAATGGCAAAGCCTAAACCTTGAGCGCCTTGAATAATCGCTGTATTCATTCCTATGACTTCACCACGAGCATTGAGCAGTGGACCACCAGAATTACCAGGATTAATTGCTGCATCTGTTTGTAAATAATCTACTCGTTTATCACTAGCACCAATATCACTACTAGAACGATCTGTAGCACTCAAAATTCCTGAAGTAACTGTATTATTTAAACCTAAAGGATTACCAATAGCAATTACCGCTTCACCTGGTTGTAATATATTAGAATTACCTAAAGCTATAGCTGGTAAATTATTAGCATCAATTTGAATGACTGCCACATCTGTAACTGGGTCTTCTCCTAATACTTTACCCTCAAAAGTTCGCCCATCTTTGAGTGTTACCGTAACTTCATCTGCTCCATCTACGACATGAGAATTAGTTAAAATTTGTCCAGAGGAATTAATAATAAATCCAGAACCACTACCCCTTTCTACTCTTTCCCTTGGCTGGGGTATTCTATCACCAAAAAATCTGCGGAAAAATGGATCGGAAAATTCTGCTGGTATTTGAGATGTGACTGTTTTAGCGGAATCAATGCGAACTACCGCACCACCTACTTTTTGTACTACTTTAACAACAAAATTAGGGTCGCCGGAAGATGCGATAATAGCAGGAGGCACAATTCCCACATTTGTGTTTGTAGTTTTTTCTACTTGATTTGTGCCTTGTTGTGCTTCTAAGGTTCTACTATTTAAGTTAGAGCAGCCACTAAGAACTACTGCGGCTAACCCAGTTATTAACATCCAAACTCTGGTTTTTGCTTTCCTGTGGTGGATAAAATCACTGGTATCAATATGTTTGGAAGCTAGATGATAATGATTTGTCTTCATGATGTTATTTTTTCTCCGTGTTAGTCGCTAGGTGCTAGGATATTAGCTACCTGGGTTCAACCAGAATGGTTACAGTTTAAAGTTAAATAATAAGCATTCAGCCGTCAGTAAACAGCTATCAGCATTCATAAATAAATGATCAGCGTTGATAGACTAAATTACAGATTGCTTTTCGTATCAGTCTACTTGATTCAAAAAGCTAAAAACTCAGTCACAAACTTAGTTTTAGCTGATTTCTGACTGCTGATAGCTGAATGCGGACAATAATTGTTTGCTCATATCTTCTTCTATTGTGGCAATTAGCAGCAAAGGTAGTAGATGATGGAATTTACCCTAGACAATCTGTGGCATCAGGTGTTAGAGCGTTTACAGTTAGAGTTATCTCGTCCTACCTTTGAAACTTGGATTAAAACTGCTAGTGCAGTACAGCTAGAAAATAATTGCTTAGTTATATCTACTCCTAATTTATTTGCTAGAAACTGGTTGCAAAAGTATTACATCAATACTATTGCGCGTGTGGTGCAGGATATTTTAGGTTATCCTGTAGAAATTTACATTACTGCTGTTCAAGGTGATGAAGTTTCTGCATTAAATCAACAAGATGTTAATTGGGAAGTTCCAGCAGTTAATACTATTCAATCAAATGTTCCCAAAAATCAACAAAAAAGTACAGAGTTAAATTCTAAGTACGTTTTTTCTAGATTTGTGGTTGGCGCTAATAATAGAATGGCTCATGCTGCTTCTTTGGCAGTGGCAGAATATCCAGGAAGGGAATTTAATCCTTTATTTTTATGCGGTGGTGTGGGTTTGGGAAAAACTCATTTAATGCAAGCTATTGGTAATTATCGTTGGGAAATTTATCCTGATTCTAAAATATTTTATGTTTCAACCGAGCAGTTTACTAATGATTTAATTACTGCAATTCGTAATGATAGTATGCAGAGTTTTCGGGAACATTACCGCGCTGCTGATATTTTATTAGTTGATGATATTCAATTTTTAGAAGGTAAGGAATATACTCAAGAGGAATTTTTTCATACTTTTAATACTTTACATGAGGCAGGAAAGCAAATTGTCATTGCTTCGGATCGTCCTCCTTATCAAATTCCGAGTTTACAAGAGCGTCTTTGTTCGCGGTTTTCTATGGGTTTAATTGCGGATATTCAACCACCGGATTTAGAAACGCGCATGGCAATTTTACAGAAAAAAGCTGAATATGAAAATATTCGTTTACCTAGAGATGTAGTTGAATATATTGCTTATAATTATACTTCTAATATTAGAGAATTGGAAGGGGCGTTAATTCGGGCTTTGGCTTATATTTCTATTTGGGGTTTACCTATGACTGTGGAAAATATCACCCCAGTTTTAAGCACTTCTAGCCAAAAACCGGAAGCTACACCGGAAGTTATTTTAAATGTGGTAGCTGAGTTTTTTAATCTTTCAAGTGAAGATTTAAAAGGTAGTTCTCGCCGTCGGGAAATTAGCTGGGCTAGACAAATTGGAATGTATTTAATGCGTCAATATACAGGATTAAGTTTACCAAGAATTGGGGAGGAATTTGGCGGGAAAGACCATACAACGGTGATGTATAGTTGTGATAAAATTACCCAACTTCAGGAGACGGATAAAAGTTTAATGCAAACCTTACGACAGTTGAGCGATCGCATTAATATGAATAGTCGTTATTAAAAGTAGTATCTTGTATTTGGCATTGATTTGGGTGCATAATTTCCAACAATCTTGGTAAAAATCATAAAAATGACACGCTTTCTTCATCTCCCCATCTCCCCATCTCCATTCACTGTCACCTGTCACCTGTCACCTGTCACCTAATATTAAGCCAAGTATAAAAAATTGTTAAATTTCACTGCGATTGTGGAAAAAATATGACCATTTGGGGAAAAAGTTGTGGAAAACTTAATAATTTTGTCAAGAAAATACATTAAGTATAATTACCTTGTGGAAAAATAGGCGAGCTTTTCCACAGCTTTTCCACAGATATGGCAATCAGCAATCAGCTATCAGTAATCAGCTTTTTAGCAGTTATATCTTCCATGTCAAAAATTTGTTACCATTGTTTTTCGCTTGTTAAATCCATATTGATAGCGGTTGTCAGTGTGATGAGAACAAATATATCTCCTCAAACTCAACCCTATTCCCCATTCCCTATTCCCTATTCCCTGCGCTATGAAATTAGTTTGCTCTCAAAGTGACCTCAGTACCAATCTTTCCCTCGTCAGTCGTGCAGTACCATCAAGACCGACTCACCCTATTCTTGCTAACGTGCTTTTACAAGCGGATGCGGAAACCAACCAAGTCAGTTTAACAGCGTTTGATTTGAGTCTGGGTATCCGTACCAGTTTTAGTGCAGAAGTAATTGAAGGGGGTGCGATCGCTCTTCCTGCTAAACTACTTTTAGATATCACCTCTCGTTTACCAGAAGGGGAAATTACCCTAGATGATGAGTCAGCAGACAACACCGGAGAAGGTATAGTAGTCACCCTCAAACCCAAAAGCGGTAAATATCAAGTCCGCGCTATGGGTGCAGAAGAATTTCCCGAATTACCTGTAATTGAAGTCTCAGAACCAATTCAACTCACCACCGCTGCATTAATTGAAGGTTTAAAAGGTTCTCTCTTTGCTACCAGCACCGACGAAACCAAGCAAGTCCTCACAGGTTTACATTTAACCGTTAAACAAGACAGTTTAGAATTTGCAGCTACAGATGGACACCGTTTAGCAGTGCTAGAAACCGCTAACGAGCGTCCCTTAGAAGGTAGCGAACAGTTAGAAGTTACAGTACCAGCAAGAGCATTAAGAGAATTACAACGGATGTTGGCTCATAGTTCTTCAGAAGAATCTGTATCCTTATATTTAGATCAAGGTCAAATAGTATTTGCTTGGCAAAATCAACGTTTAACTAGCCGCACTTTAGAAGGACAATATCCCGCCTATCGGCAATTAATTCCCCGTCAATTTGAACGCCAAGTAGTATTAGAACGCAAGCAATTTATCAGCACTTTGGAAAGAATTGCAGTATTAGCGGATCAGAAAAATAATATTGTCAAAATCAGCATTGATAACGAAAATCAAGAAATAACATTATCATGTGAAGCGCAAGACGTGGGAAGTGGTACAGAGTCAATGCCGGCGCAAATTTCTGGGGAAGATATAGACATTGCTTTTAATGTCAAATATCTCATGGAAGGTTTAAAAGAATTACCTTCTACAGAAATTCAAATGCACTTAAATCAAAGTTTAACCCCAGTTATTTTTACTCCTTTAGGTGGGTTAAAAATGACCTATTTAGCTATGCCTGTGCAGTTGAGAAATTAATAGGTGATTGGTGATTGGGTTTATCTCGTTATCTCGTTATCTCGTTCCCAGTTTCCAACTGGGAATCACTATATAGAGGCTCTACCTCTACTATTTTTAATACTCAAGGGAGAGCCTTTAAAATTCATTCCCATACAGAGTATGGGAACGAGAAAACTAATAACTAATAACTAATAACTAATAACTAATAACTAATGACTAATGACTAATGACTAATATGTTTAATAGGAATTTCAATCCAAAATTCTGTACCTACATCTGGTTGGGAATCACATTTGAAAATCCCACCGTGTTTTTCAACGACAATTTGATAACTAATTGATAAACCTAAACCTGTACCTTTTCCTATGGGTTTAGTGGTGAAAAATGGATCAAATATTCTTTGTCTGATAGTTTCTGGCATTCCTGGTCCATTATCTCTAATCTGAATGACTGCACTTTTTTCATTGTCATTCATTACTCCCACAGTAGTAGAAATAGTAATTTTTCCTGACTTGGGATTTTCTTTGGGACTTTCTGCTGTATGTTTTATGTAAATTTCTAAAGCATCAATAGCATTACTCAAAACATTCATAAAGACTTGATTGAGTTGTCCGGCAAAACATTCTACCAATGGTAAATCACCATATTCTTTAATAACTTCAATACCAGGAGATTCAGGTCTGGCTTTTAAACGATGCTGCAAAATTAATAATGTGCTATCAATGCCTTCATGAATATTCACCTCTTTCATTTCTGCCTCATCAAGACGTGAAAAATTCCGCAAAGATAAGACTATTTGCCGGATTCTATCTACCCCTATTTTCATAGAAGATAAGGTTTTGGGTAAATCTTCTAGGAGAAATTCTAAATCTAGTTCTGCTGCTAGTTCTATAATTTCTTCGCAGGGTTCAGGATATTTCTGCTGATATATATCCAGCATATTCAGCAAATCTTCAGCATATTCATTGATATGGATGAGATTTCCAGAAATAAAGTTAACTGGGTTATTGATTTCATGAGCAACACCAGCTACAAGTTGCCCTAAAGATGACATTTTTTCTGTTTGAATTAGTTGGGTTTGAGTGGCTTTTAATTCATGCAATGTTTGTGTAAGTTGATCCGCTTGCTGCTGAGTTTTTACTAATAATTCAGCTTGTTGAATAGCTACTCCCAACTGTGAGGCTATTTGACTAATAAAATTAACTTCTGAAGTTTTCCATTGCCGGGGACCACTGTGTTGATAGGTGCAAAGTAAACCCCAGAGTTGTTGTCTAATAAATATCGGAGCTAATACAAAAGCGTGAATTTGGAACTGTTCAAGATTATCAATATGACAGGGGGTAAATCCCATTTTGTAGATATCATCTACAGCGAGGGTTTCATTGTTGCGGTATCTTCTACCTTGAGTATCTTGTAAGTAAGTATCATTCCAAATTGTATTAATTCCTAGTTTAGTTTCATTAAACCAGTTGGGATTAGTAGCTTCAAAGTCACCAACAAATTCTCCACCCCAATCTTCTGTAAATTTATAAACAGAAACTCTGTCTGCTTTAATTAATTGACAAACTTCCTTAGTTGTGGTTTTAAAAATAGTTTCAATATCAAGTGATTCCCGAATATTATTGATGACTCCAAAGACAGCTTTTTGTTGTTCTGCTGTTCTTTGCATTTCTAATGTCCGTTTATGGACTTGTTTTTCTAAATTTTCATTGAAACTTTGGACTTGTTGGTAAAGTTCATATTGTTGAATCGCTGAAGCAAAGTGTTTGCGAATTTCTCCAGCTAGTTCAATTTCTTCATCTGTCCATTTTTGTGCTTGGGATTTTTTAGATTCACGCCATAAGTCAAACGATAAACGGGGATAAAGTTGTCTATTGTCTGGATCAAATTTACCCGCCCACAGGGTTTCTGTTTCTATTTCATTGCGAAAAATGCTTAAATATCCCACTAATTCTTGTCGATAGTGCAGGGGAATCATTAAAATACTGCGAATTTTTGTGGGTTTAAATGCTAGTTGAATAATTCGTAAATTAGAATCTTGGTAAATATCATTAATTGCCCAAATTTCATATTCTCCAGATTTATAATGTTCCTGCCAAACGCTATACTGTTCTAGCAATGGATATATATTTGGGTTGGGAATAACTGGTTGCTCTCCACATACATAAAGCTGGAGAGAGTTACTACCAGGAATTAAACATTCTGTTAAAGATTTAAAGTGACTATGTTGTAAGTCAAAGGCATTATGTCTAATACATAATCTACCACCAATACCGTTAAATGCAGCAACTGTAGCTTCTAATGCTGGTTGTAAAACAATGGTTGGTAGGGAATGCAGCAGTGTAGCAATACGATTAATAATAGCTTCTCTTTCTGCTTTGGCACGGGCTTGGGTGAGAAGATTACTTTGAGCGATCGCAACTGATAATTGCTCAACTACCATCTGCATTGCATCTAGTTCATATTCTGCTACTTCACGTGCTTGAGAATGATGAGATGTTAATAATCCCCACAGTTGATTTTGATAAATAATTGGTGCTACTACTGAAGATTTTACCCCCATAGCTGTCAAATATTCTATATGACATGAATCTACAGGACGATAAAGAAGATCCTCAGAAATCATTTCTCCTGTTTCTAGGTTACGCACAGGACTTTGGCCAATTTCTTTAGATTCAATATTGACTACAGAACGCACCCGCGACTTAATAAATAATTCTCGTGCATGAGGAGGAATATCATCAGCAGGAAAGTTCAAACCCAACAATGACGGTAAACGATTTTCATAAATAGATTCAGCAATAACTTGACCACTACCATCGTCATGAAATTGATAAATCATTACTCGGTCAGTTCCCAACAAAGAACGCACCTCGGCTGTGGTTGCTGTAATAATGTCTTCTAGTTCCAATGATTGACGGATACGATTTGTAATCCTACGCAGTAACCTTTCTTGAGCCATGCCTGTTCGCAGGTCTAGTGGAGGGATGGAAACCATTTTTCATACAACCATTTATACATTAATTATAGTCTATAGGAATCCTGTTTGATATCTGAAATTATCTGTGTAGGCAGGCAAGAGGCAAAAGGGTTTTATAAGACTTAGGTGTACTGAGTTTTGTTCAAAATTCAAATATTATTCCTATATTCTTCTTTTTAATTAAATTTAAGCTGAACTTTCGCATAATTATCGTTAAGGAATAGGTGACAGGTGAGAGGTGACAAGTGACAGTTAATAAATATTAAATATCAACTATCAACCATCAACTATCAACTATCAACTATCAACTATCAACTATCTCCTAAACTCTCACATTATCAGCAAAGCGTATTTTCAGATAATCATCATCCATTTTTGCCCCTGCTGGTTGCAATGCGGCTAAAGCCTGGGGTAAAACTAAGTTACGGCGATGATTACCAATGGTAATGTTTAATTCATCCCCGGTTTTGCTCAGTTGAATCTGGCTTTTAGGAATATTCGGTAAATAAAGTTCCAAGCTGTATTGGTTGTTTTCCTGCACAACTCTGATAGTGGTTTCTTTATAATAAACCTGAGTTGGATCTTCATCTTTATAGAGAGTTTCTTTCAGTCTCTCTAATGCAGCTAAACCACACATTTCTTCAGAAAATAATGGTACTTCCTTCACAGGTAAAGGGAGGAAGTTTTCATGAATTTCTTGGCGGTATTGTTCTTGATTTTCTTTCCAACGTTGGAAAAATGGATCTTCAACTTCTTTGGGAATAATACGATTAGCTACAACTAAATCTGTGGCTACATTATATAAACTCAGATAAGCATGAGCGCGGAGCGATTCTTTAATCACCATTTTTTCTGGGTTGGTGACAAGTCTAACTGAGGTTTGTGTATTGTCAGTTAATACTTTTTCTAGTGCTTCTATTTGTTCATAAAATTCATAGGGTGCATCCATTACTTCTTTATCTGGTAAAGAAAAACCAGCAATGGGTTTAAAAATTGGTTCTACCAGTGGTCTGAGTGCTACAGAGATGTTTTGAAAAGGTTTATAAAAACGCCGCATATACCAACCACCAACTTCTGGTAAACTTAGAAGACGTAATGCAGTACCTGTGGGGGCAGAATCAATAATTAAAACGTCAAATTCTCCTTCATCATAATGACGTTTCATTCTCACTAAACCGAAAATTTCATCCATTCCTGGTAAAATTGCCAGTTCTTCCGCTTGTATTCCTTCTAAACCCCGTGCTTGCAAAACTTGGGTAATGTAACGTTTTACCGCACCCCAGTTACCTTCTAATTCTTGTAGTGCATCGAGTTCTGCACCCCACAAATTTGGGCGCACTTGTTTTGCGTCGTGTCCTAATTCTATATCAAAACTGTCTGCTAGGGAGTGAGCAGGATCTGTACTTAAAACTAATGTTTTATAACCGAGTTCTGCACAACGAAGTCCGGTTGCTGCTGCGACGGAGGTTTTACCCACTCCACCCTTACCAGTCATTAAAATTACTCGCATGGATGATTATGTCCTACCTGAATTTTGTTTACATTTATTTACATTATCCTTTGTTTCTGGAAAATAGGTGTTGCTTTAGTACATCTAATTGGGAACAGTGCCAATAGTCAATGTGGGAAATTATTAAACCTTCATTATTGAGACGGAGTTCACTCCAACCAGAAATAGATATCCTTGGTTTCCAGGGTAATGCAGCATCCCAGCTAAGTGTCCACTCGGTTTTAATTGTGTTTTCTTGTTGTTGAATATTATGTAAATCCATTTTGAGATTGAGAAAAAATGTTTGAATGAATTTAATCATCCATTTATAAATTTCTAAACCCCGAAATTTAAATACAGCATCTTGAAAATAAACATCCTTTGCATAAATGCTGTAAGTTTGATTAACTGGAAATCTTTGATAGTCGGCTTTAAGTGTTTCTAAAATATCCATGATTGGTAATTGGTAATTGGTAATTGGTGATTGGTGATTGGTAAATAATGATTATATATTCCCTATTCCCTATTCCCTCTTAACTGTCACCTGTCACCAGTCACCAGTCACCAGTCACTTTTGGTTATTTCTACATAAATATGCTCTAATCGTACAGGTTGACGGGAAATAGAATCAATGGGTATACTATCAAATTTAGCAAGGATTTCTTTTAATTCTAATACTTCTGGTAGTAAAAAACCTAAATCGCTACCATAACGCCTGGGGATGAAACCATATTCTTGAGCGAGGGCGATCGCCTCTTCTTCTTGTGTTGTTTGTAACATGACAATTTCTTGTCCGGGAATTAAAGTTTTTAACTCAGATAAACTACCCTCTGCTAAGATTTTACCATCTTTTAAAATGCCAATACGGTTACAAAGTCTTTCTGCTTCATCTAATAAATGGGTAGTTAATAAAATTGTCATTCCTTGATTTTTAAGATTACGAATTAATTCCCAAATTTCATATCGTGCTTCAATATCTAAACCTGTAGTTGGTTCATCAAGAATGACTAACTGGGGTTGATGTACCAAAGCAACAGCAATATTTAACCGTCTTTGCATTCCGCCGCTAAGAGTTTCTACAGGACTTTTAGCTCTATCTAATAAGTTTACAGCTTTGAGAGTTGCTTCTATTTGTTGTTGTTTGGTTTCTCGATCTAAACCGTAAATATCAGCGAAAAATTTGAGATTTTCTGCACAGGAAAGGGTTTTATATAAGAGGTTTTCTTGAGGTGCAATACCAATTAATTTTTTGGTTGTTTCGGAAATCGGTTGATGATTGATTGTAATATAACCACTATCAACATTTAGTAAATTACAAATAATATTGATTGTTGTTGTTTTACCTGCTCCATTTGCACCTAGTAAACCATAAACTTCTCCAGGCTGAATACTGAATGTTAAATTTTGCAGCACTTTTCGGCTTTTGTAGGACTTATTTACATTTTTAATTCTGAGCATATTTTGAATTTAAATATGTTGTTGTATATACTTATAGATTAGATAGCGGATTTTTTTCTTTTTTTTCTTCAAAAAACATTGAATGAAACAATTGTCAATTATCAATTATCAATTGCTTTAAAGTCTCCTTTCCACTCTCAACATCCGTTGATAAGATACCCATCCACAGGCTAACATAATCATAGCAAACCAGAATAAAAACCACAAATGTAAAATGATATCATGAAAATTTGCCCCCTTAGCCCACACTCCTAAAAGAGCTTCATTCATGTGATAAATGGGATTAAATTTCGCAATATCTAACAGAGTTTTCGGAAATAAAGAAGTGGGTAAAAATGCGCCCCCTAAAATTAATAAAGGTACACCAAAAGCTGCCACCAAAGCATTAACATCTTCAATGCGTCTAGCTAATTGTGTACCTAAAATAAATCCCAAGCCAACATAAGCAATGATGCTTAATAAAATGATGATAATTCCTAAGAAAATCGAACCTTGAAAAGTAGCACCCCAAAAAGCAGCAATAGTATACACTAAAAGAGTTTGTCCAATACCAATACAGCTATGAGCGAGAAAAATTCCCAAAAAATAAGATGTACCACTTAATGGAGAAATAAACAACCGTTTCAGGGTTTGCTGTTCTCTTTCTGCGACTACAGTAGCGACACTTCCACCCAAACAACTAAAAAATAGTGCAGCACCTACCAAAGTTGAAGGTGCAGCATTTTCTAAAGCTTGAGCCATTGTTAATTTTGCCTGTTCTGCCAAAATAAATCCGTTAAGAATTAAAATTGAGATAGGGAAAATACTCCAAAAAATTAAGCTGCGTCTGCGTCGTAACAGTTCGATTAAGATGCGCTGAGTTACAGCTATAGTTTCACGCCAATATTTCATGTTGATAATTGGATTTACAAATCAATAGCGGGGTCCAAAAAAGAGTATGAAAAGAGGGCTGATGTAGTAGAGTTATAATCTTCCAAAAAAACAACTCGAAAGCCAGAAACAGCCCATGTTAGATATTCTAACATTCATTTCCAGAAGAATCAATAAAATAGGGTGAAGTGGTATTCTTAATTAAAACAAAGAGAGAAGATCAGGAAATGAAGCTACCACCAAAAATCAGAATCGCAGATCATTTTAAAGATTTAGCATCCTTGACTCTGTAAATCACCAATATAGGACTCATATTTGATTTTTAAGAAAAATCTGTACACCTAAATTCTCTGAAACCCTTTTACATCTTACCTTTTGCGTTTTATCTGACTACGCAAACAATTTCAGATATCAAATATTATTCCTATATTATTCCTATAGACCTCTCCGAAAATAATTGTAGAGACGTTCTATATAACGTCTCTACAAGGGTTTGGTGGTTATGCACATTTAATTACTGAAGATACCTAATGATCAGAGTTCAGGGCAAGAAAAATATCTTACCCCTGTCTCTGGAAGTCTTTTTCCTTACTTAGTTCCATTCTCAAAATACTTAACCATAAGTTATTCTGGTCAGGTTTTGATCATTGACTAGAGCAGTATTTAGTCATTGCATTTAAATTTAATACCCTTTTATCCTACGTGCTAGTCGGAAAAGTCGGATCTTGAGGTCGGATCAAGTCTGGTTTTATCTAAAATACTTTTAAATGTATTTATAGTGAGACCAAAGCTGGATATAATTCATCAGAAAAGTAAGTGGTAAAGCGTCTGATGAAAGAAATGTATAATATGAATAGTTAATGGTAATGATATACAAATCCTATAGATAAATCTATTTGACTTTGGAAAGAAATGAAGAGAAAGTACGGTCAATATAACTGAAAAAGTAGCCAACATTTACATATATGAACACTTACTAGAGGTAGCTGCGATCGCTAATTGCAAATCTATCTGTAAAATAAATTACAAAATAGCATGATCAAAAACCCTAAAAAATGACATTTAACTACTGATGAATCTTGAAGAAGCAATCCAATGGGTAGACTCAACCCTAGAATCCAAAACAGGTAAAAAACTAACCTTCCCAGAGAAAGGAATCCTCAAAGCTGCTTGGGAAAATGAAACCTATAACGCTGTTGCAGATAGTTTATACATAAGTGTGGGGCATATTAAAGATTTAGCCTCATTATTATGGAAACGCCTTTCCGACTTAATGGGAGAAAAAGTCACCAAGAGTAACTTTCGCCATTTACTTTTACAACGAAACGCCGCCTCTACTCAATCTTATATAAACATTGTCGAAAAGGAAACTTATCAAACTGAAGACCCCAAAGGCAATATTTTAATTGTTGATGATATCATCGAAAATCTGTATTTTTTATCCGATATTTTAACTAAACAGGGGTATAAAGTTCGCAGTGTCACCAACGGTAACATGGCATTAAGAACTGTCCGCAACAACCCCCCAGATGTGATTTTACTTGATATAATAATGCCAGATATTGATGGTTATCAAGTCTGCTCAATTCTCAAATCTGAGGAAGAAACTTCAGATATTCCGATTATTTTCCTCAGTGCATTAAACGAAGTTTTTGATAAAGTCAAAGCCTTTCAAGTCGGGGGAGTTGATTATATTACCAAACCATTTCAAACGGAAGAAATTATTGTCCGCATTCAAACTCATCTGACTTTGCAACAGCAAAAACGCCAGCTACGCCAAGAAATTGAGAAACATCAACAAACCGCAGAAATTCTCTATCAATCTCGCGCCCTTCTTGCCAGTTTATTGAATAGTTCCAGAGATGGAATTGCTGCTATGCAAGCTGTGAGGGATATGGTAAATGGAGAAATCAAAGACTTTCGCTATTTATTAGTTAATCCTGTCTATGCGAAAATCTTGGGTAAAAAACGAGAAGAATTGACTAATAATTTCATGCAAAAGCAATTCTTAAATCAACTCATTCCCAGATTTTTTGAACAGTTAGTACAGGTAGTGGAAACAGGAGAAAGACTCGAACAAGATTTTTTTTTGGAAACCAATATGCAAAAGAAATGCTATAACTTGATCGCTATGAAATTAGGTGATGGCTTTTCGATGAGTGTGCGCGAGGTGAAAGATTAGGGGGTAAATATAGGGAAATATCTACACCATATATTCAATTATGTGTTAATTATGTGCTTGATGACTTTGTTGCCAAAGTTGTGCATAAACTCCATTTTGTTGCAATAAATCTTGATGATTACCCGATGCCACAATGCTACCATTTTCTAATACAAAAATCTGATTAGCACGTAAAGCATGGGTAATACGGTGGGTAATCATAATCACTGTACATTTTTTAGAAATATGATCTATTGTGTTGAGAATATCTGCTTCTGTGGCTAAATCAAGAGCAGATGTAGCTTCATCTAATATCAAAATAGCAGGTTTTCTGATTAATGCTCTAGCTAAAGCAATTCTTTGGCGTTGTCCTCCTGATAATTGTCCGCCTCTGTCACCTACTGGGGTATCATAACCTTGGGGTAAGGTGAGAATAAAATCATGAATTTCTGCATCTTGAGCGGCGGTTTCTACTTCTTTATCAGTGGCTTCTAAATAACCCATTCTAATATTTTCACGGATGGAAGTGTTAAATAAAATCACCTCTTGAGAAACCAGTCCTATTTGTTCCCGTAAAGATTTTTGAGTGCAGGAACGTAATTCAATATTATCAACAAGAATATTACCTTGTTCTGGGTCGTAAAGTCGGGTTAAGAGATTAACAATGGTACTTTTACCAGCACCAGAATGTCCTACAAATACTATAAAATCATTTTTATTGATGGTTAGGGATAGATTGTTGATTCCTCTTCTCTCTGATGAATAATTAAAGGTAACATTGTTAAATTTAATTGTATCGGAAAAATGAGGTAGTTCAATGGCTTTTGGTGCGTCTTGGACTTGGGGAACTTCAGATAATAAAACAGAGATGCGTTGCATTCCCGCTATTCCTTCGATGATATAAGGAAGGGAAAAAGTAAAGCTGAGGATATTCAGATTTAAACCTACTAATAAAACTTGGAAAGAGACAAGAGTTCCCACGGTAATTATGTTTTTGTAGGTCATTATTGCCCCTATAGTAATAATAGCGATTTGGACAAAGACAAATACTAAAGTAGGAATCCTTTGCACTAAATAAGAGGAAAATTTAGCTTTTACATAAACCTTTTTTAAATCTTGTAATTGCCGAGAAAAATCCTGAATATTACGTTGTTGTAGTCCAAACAATTTAATAACATTTTGAGAGATAATATTTTCTTGAATTGTATTAGCAATTTGACCTTGAGTATCTCTTAATTCATAAGTTTGATTAGTAGCAATACCACCAATTTTTGCGGGAGCAAAAACACAAAAAGTTAAACCAATCAAACTAATTATACCTAATTGCCAATTGAGGGAAAACATAAAAATAGCAGAAAATAGGATGCTACCCAGTTCTAAAATCATAATTAACCCGAACTGTAAACTATTTTCTACCTTTTCCGTATCAGCTATAAAACAGTTAACAATATCGCCGGGTGAACGTCGTCCAAAAAATTCCATAGATAGATTTTGGAGGCGATAAAACATAGAATTGCGGATATTGTTGATCACAAAAATATTAAATTTTGTCGCCCAAAAATCGCCGATCAATCCGACAAAAACAAATAAAATTGCTCCCAATCCTAATAATAACAGAATTAAAATTAAAAGATTGTAATTTTGAGGAATGATAGCCCCATCAATAATAAACTTTAAACTCATTCTAATTGAGGATTCAAAAGCCGCCTCAAAAAGACCACGAGCGATAAGAAGAATAGCTAACCATCGGTAGGAAGCAAGATATTTGTTGAGTTGTTTGAGAAACCAAATTAGATTCATTAATTTTAAAATTAAAAGGTGACTTGCTCTAATACACTAGAATTTCCTCAAGTCAGCTAAGGTAGCATTACCAGTACAGAATAAAACTGTAGTATCTTAGCTGGTTATTTTCCTCTGGCTGAGATACCACAGTCCCTGATTTAGAACTATTAGACTAGCAGATTTTAGAGGTGTTTCTTTTTGATTGCCTCTAAAATTACTTCATCAACATAAGCAAGTTGTTGACAGGCTTTACAGATAGCCATTAGGTCTTTGGTATCACACATCTCAAGCATTTTTAAACCTTGCTTGTGGTGAGAAACATCTTCTAAAGCATGAACTTTAAGAAAGGATGTTGACGATTCACCATATATATCTCGCATTTTTTCGTAAAAAAGAATCTCACTATCCTGACTAGCGAAACCTTCTAAGGGAATCCTGTATCCTAAAATAGATAAGCTACTTTCGTAATCCATCAAGTAGAAAATACTGTGGTAATAGCTGGATGTAGCTGGTAGTTCTGGAAATGAATCAATAGAATAACCTAATGACTGTAAGTCTCTGAGTGCTAAGTTTTCATGACCTAGCTCCCCTTTAAGACTCTCAATAAAGAAAGGAAATAATTTACTATTAGTACTGTATCGAGAAAGTGCCAGAGCTTCCATACGAGGGGTATAGGAAGTTTGATAATAACATTGTGCTAACCATTCAGCATAACAGACTCGATTTTCCCAAGGAAATTTTGAGGCATTTTCCTCTAATGATTTCATACATTTTTCAATTTCCTTGATAGTTTGAGAAAGTTGTATTGATTGAGAATCTAAAGTTTCAATTGAACTATTGAGATTAGTAACTTGAGATTCATTTTGTACGTTATCAGTGATCAACATAAAACTTGCTTCCTTTTTTACAATGTATTAGAGTGATTTAATTTGTTTAAAAACTATATGACAATAAAAACTATATAGTTTTATATTACTTGGAGTATCTTCGGAAAGAAGATAGACTGTTTAGAAAAAGCGGCTCTAAGAATCTCTGACATCAACTGCACAAACGGAATGTTAGCAAGATGTATGATCGTGCCAACAGATGTTTCACCATATTGAAATAATGGCGAGATAGGCTGAGAAGATATAGCACAATTGGCGTTCACTTCAAGTACAAAAAGTTCTTGAGATTTGTCATCCATCCGTATGTCCACCCGTCCATATCCATTGCCACCGACTGCACAGTAAGCAAGTTTACTAAGTTCGCAAATTTTGTCAGACAAAGAATAATCAACTAATTCTCCCAATAAAAAGTTTTCTACTTCAAGATGAACTTTGTGAGATTTAAACTTTTCAAATTCAGATAAATTAGAGTTAAAAATAAACTCTAAAGGTGGATAAATTTTTAGTTTTTCAGGCTGTTGAGAAGAACCAACAATAAAAACAGTAAATTCTCGCCCATTGATAAAGCGTTCCACAAAAACATTTTCGAGAGTAAATAGAGATTCTTTTTGTTCTTTTAACAAATATTGTATTTGCTGATAAATTTCTTCATCACTATTAACAACGGACTTACTAGACAATCCTATTCCTCCAGTAGAGATAGCAGGTTTAACAATTAGAGGTGTTCCCAGTTTTTCACAAATTCCCCCAATGTTGTTAACATCAGAAATAACCTCATGAGGTGCAGTAGATACACCCGCTTTAAGCAAAGCCTTTTTCATTCTAATTTTGGAGATGGTCTGATGTTCAAAGTTAGAATCCGCACCTGTAAAAATAATCCCTTTCTCTTCCAATAACTTGATTACAGAAAGACCAGGATAACCATCAACTTCATCAAAGCCATCGCAATAATTCAGCACAACAGGAGTATAGTTTTTATTAGAAGCTAATACTTCCTTAACTACTGATTGCATATTTTCTAGGGTAATTGGCTGCCATTTCCATTTAATGCCAAGTTCGTGAAAAACGTTTGCTAGTTCTTGACGATAACCTTCATTATCATAAAATTCTCCAATTAATCCTTGGGGTGTAATTTTATAGGGAATAAAAGCCCAGACAAAAAGTTTTTCTTTAGGTATAGGTAATGCTTGAAAATTTGTCATTTTTCTTTCTTTTGATATTTTATTGATAGTAATCTTCTAAAGAACCTGTGCGCCGGATATCCAGTGTTACACAGTGAAAACCCCCGCCTAATGTTCGGGCGTGGCGAATTTGCAAAGGAATTACATCTATGCCATGTTTCTCAAGCTCTTTGATCAGGGGAATTTGGTTTTGATCAACAATTGCTAAATTAGGATTTACCATCAATAGGTTCATGCCTACCCATTTACTGCTTAATGCTGTATTGGCTTGATAACCAATATCAACAATATTATCTAAATAGATAATATCCCAATTTTTGAACAGTTCAGGCAGGTTTTGTTCGCCAACTCTTTCAGCATTAACTACTACTAAACCAGGGCGAATGAGGGCAAAAGTAGAATCTAAATGAACTCCAGAATATAGGTTGTTATAGGTGTGTACTCTATACTCATCACCCAAAACTGTCTGAAGCCATTGCGCTCCTAATGGATTTCCGCTATCAGATACCAAATAAATTAAATCTCGCCCCATCCGTAAAATATTAGCAGCATCAAATACAGGTTCATGGTTTTTGATGGCAAAAGAATTAGGGTCATCAAGATTATAAATATCGTCAGCTAATCGAGGTTTGGGTGATGAAATCCATTTCGCTCCACTTTGCAAATAATCTATGAGAATTGATTTGTAAGATAGAGTTTCAAAGAAGCGGGAACGAAAGACCATTGGAGTTTCAATAATCCATGTTCCAATTGTCAGCATTAAATCTCTAGGACAGTAGTTATACTGACTATTTGTTTCCCAATCAGGAGTACGAAACTTGACAGAATGATCGGCTATTTCAGGACGCTGAACAGTAACGCCGAGTTTTTGAAGTGTTTGCACGAGTACGTCCAAATCTTCTTCTGTTTCTTCGATAATGCGATCGCTATAGCGACCAGATGGGATATTTTCAATACTGCCATAGTCTTTGTAGTCAATGGCAAATAGTCCTAAGTCGGGACTAGGAATTTGTGCGTTAGTTGCACGTCCGACAATAATTTCTTCAAGTGTATCCCACTCGTTATGAACGCTGACTTTGCTCATTCTTATTTGTTAGTAGTAAATTTCAGGTATTACAAAAAATCACGAACTAACCTTCGCTGCACAGTGTTTTTCCGTGATACTGATCAGACAATATGGAAGTTACGCAAGGGATATGTCTATTGTTAGGCAACTTCCTTCACACCTTTTTTTAGAACTTTTTTAAATCCCTCTAAGTGTTCTCCAGATATTGTCATTAAGATTTTCACATCTCTAAATGGATAGCTGATGTCACATCCAGAAGGCATACTGACTCTTGCCTCATATATCTGATCTCGGATTTGATCTATTTTCGGATCTCTCAGGTTGAATATTATTCCATTCCTATCCATAAATAATATTTCAAAGTTCTGAAATTCTTCAGATGCAGTGAAAATCATTTCACTTTTATCTTGACTCATTGTGAGTTCATAGGTATAGTCTATATGCTCAGTGTCCGAAAATTTTGTATTATTAGTCAATATATATTCTGCATAGAAGGAAACCGTTGAATCATTGCTACTACCACTTAATTCTACAGGTGTATAATTTATGTGTCCGTCAGCGAATTCCTTCATTTGCTGATGAACATCAAGGGTTTGTTTAGGTTCAATAATTAAGTGCTTACATTCCAAAGTATTATCATTACCTAACCTTGAAAAGTAAATGTAATAACTTTTATTTTCATTGTTTGTAACAGTTGCCTCTCCTGTCTGCACATTTTTTATAAATGACAAAGCTCCAATTTGTGTTGTTACTTGCGATGTCCCACTCCCACCAGAATCGTTTGCAGATAGATTGTCTCCAAAATTTTGTAAATACAAACCTGATGCAGTATGAACAACTTTTACTAGAGTGCTAAACCAACCCATAATTTTCTCCTTGCTTTTTGCAGTATCTCAAGTTTTTTATCTTGTATATGTAAGACGTTTCTAAAATCAAAATTGTGAATTATTCAGCAAAACAAATTTTTTAAATTCCCTAGACTCAATCAAACTTTTCTTTCTGTCCGCTCTTTTATTGTTCAATCTCATAAAAAGTGTTAAGCTGTTACGCATTTACTTTTTTTGCCAAAAAACGTTACTGCAAGCTCTCTAGACTACAAAATATTAAATTAAGCTGCGTAACAGCTTAAGATGAGGTAAAAAAATATTCAGATTAACTCTATGGTTACAAGTTCATTAAACCTAAATCTAGACACTGTTCACTTTACAGACGAACAGTTTTATCGGTTATGTCAAAATAACCGCGAGTTAAAATTTGAACGGGTGGCAAAAATAAAATTAATATTTATCCCGTAGGAAAAGACGTGGAAATGGAAAATATGCCCACAGAATTATCTGGTGAGTAATGCATGGATTTAGTTTGTGGAGATTGAAATCCCCGACTTCTTGAAGAAGTCGGGGATCTTGTTGTGAAAATCTCCACTATCAGCCCATAATTGCCATAATACTTGAAAATAAAATAAATAAAACAACATATTAATTATTGTAGGGTAGGCATCTTGTCTGCCATTAAAATTATTAGATAATCTATTTTTTCCAATTCCGCAAAACCCAAAAATATCCAGTAAAGCTATTTTCTTATTCAAGAATAACCCAATCTGCTTAACTACATTTTTTTGTAAATACTCCTGATTTAAATCAGATTTGTCTTCAACCTCTCCATCAGATTGACTATCCACTACAACAAGTTGCGAAACAGTAACCGCTTGTTCTGGTTCTTCCTTATCCACTATCTGCACAGTTTCTAATTCATTAGATAACACCAAAGTCTCACCACTAGGGGTTTCTGTTTGAACAGTATTCTCGGATTTCCGCCTTTTTGGAGACTGGGAAGAAGTCGGAGATTTACACTTGTCTAAATCTGTCGAATATCCATCCTCTACCCCAATAAAATCCTGATCATATCGCTGTTGTAAAATCTTCCGCGCTTGAGAAATACGCTTACGCACATTATCATAAGAAATACTCAGTTTCTCAGCAATTTCTTGATATGAAAGTTCGTCTTTAAAATGCAAAATAAACGTTTCCCGCAGTCTAGCAGGTAATTCATCTATAAAAATGGCAAAAAAATTTTCCAGTTCTTGTTGCTACGCAACAAGAACTGGATTTTCTTCCTGACTACCTATTTCCTCTTGATATTCAACACCTATAGTATCCAAACTTTCAACCTGCTTTCCACCCCGACGACGTTCTCTATGGATATCCACACAGAGATTATAAGTTAGCTTAGTCACCCAACTTTTAAAACTTTTAATTTCCACCGTAGAATTACGTAGCTTATCCCAGGCTTTCAACATTGCTTGACTCAGCACATCTTCCGCATCAATAGCATTACCCATCCACTTGACGCAACAACGATGTAAATAGTCTTGATATTCTTGCCATAACTGCCAAAAATCGGAGTTTATATTTTGATAGTCAATGGCCGATAATAAGGAAGAAGTGTAAACGGACATACCCAATGAATTTATATATATTAGGACTATTACGCTGGTATTTGAAGCAGGACAAGGGGAAGTTTTTTCCTTTAATGGTCAGAGTTCAGGGCAAGAAAAATCTCTTACCCTTAGCTCTTTAAGTGTGTTTCCTTGCATACTTGCATCATCAAAATACTTAACCATTAATTATTTGGTAAGGTTTCGATTATTGACTAGAGTAGTATTTGCTGCTCTTATCTAAAGTTACTACCATTTTCTGCTGTGTGACAGTCGGAAAAGTCGGGTATTCAGGTCGGATCAAGTCGGGTATTGTCTGAAATAGTTTTTTATTAAAACGAGAAGAATTGACTATAGCTTTTCCCAAGCAGATGAAATACACCCCACCCC